>JAAWDB010000013.1 GCA_022793555.1 Bacilli bacterium | reverse complement strand
TTTTTACAGTATATGGACCAAAACAAAGACCAGATTTAGCCATTAATAAGTTTACTAGGCTTATGTTAAACGGTGAGGAAATTCCAATGTTTGGAGATGGAAGTACTTCAAGAGATTATACTTATATTGATGATATTGTAGATGGAATATGTCGTTCTTGTGATTATGTCATGAATCACAAAAGTGTTTATGAAATTTTAAATATTGGAAGTAATCATCCAATTAGTTTGAAAGAAATGATAGAAACTATTGGTCGTGCTTTAAATATTGAGCCTAAGATTAATCAAATGCCTATGCAACCGGGGGATGTTGATCGAACTTATGCTGATATTAATAAGGCAAAAACTTTACTTGGTTACGAGCCGAAAACTACTTTTGAAGAGGGTATTAGGAAATTTGTTGAATGGTATAGAAAGTAGTTTATGGTGAAGATTAAATGTTTGTATGATATAATAGTTGTATAAAGTATGGAGGATTTTTATGGAAGAGATTAATATTATAGAATTTTTAAATTATATTAAAAAGCATGTTTTGTTTTTTGTTTTAGTCATGTTTTTTGTTCTTATTATTTGTTTGTTTTACTTTATTGTTGTACAAAGACCCATGTATACTTCTGAGGTTTCTTTAACGTTAACGGGTACTAGTGGAGATAGTAAGATTACGACAAATGATATTACTTTAAATACTAAAATGATTCCGACTTATCAAGAAATTATTACAAGTCGTAATGTTTTGGAGCAAGTTGTTAATAATTTAAAATTGAATCGTTCTGCAGGTAGTTTGGCTGGAAGTATTAAAATTAAGGCCGTTACTGATTCAATGATTTTAAATATTACTGTTATGGATTCTAATCGTGTGATTGCAAAAGATATAGCTAATGAGGTAGCAGATATTTTTAGTAAAGAGATTCAAACTCTTTATAATATTAAGAATGTAACGATTTTGGATAAAGCGGTTGTTAGTGATAATCCTGCGAATATGAATTATGTTAAGTCTATTTTGATAAGTGCTTTTGCTGGTGTATTTGTCGCTTTTGGTTTATTATTTTTAGTATTCTTTTTAGATAATACAATTAAAAGTGTGGAACAAGTAGAGTCAAAAATGGAAATGGTTATTTTAGGAGCAATTCCTGATTATAATACCGTTGGTAAAAATAGTAAACGAGGAGGGAAAAAATAATGCCTGATATGATTAATACTGAATTAATTGTCGAAAGAAATCCGAAATCTTCAGTTGCAGAAGCTTTACGTATTATTCGAACTAATTTACAATTTTCATCCGCAGATAAAAAAGTGCAAATCATTTTAGTTACATCTTCGGTGCCTGGAGAAGGAAAAAGTTTTACCAGTGCAAATTTAGCAACGGCTTTTGCCCAAAATGGCAGTAAAGTATTATTGATTGATTGTGATTTGAGAAAAGGTAGACTTCATCGTTTATTTAATATTACAAATGATAAAGGTCTTTCTAATTTGCTCTTAGGAGATGTTGAAAAGGAATATACAGATTATATTAAAAAAACTTTTATTCATAATTTACATTTACTTACCAGTGGAGTTGTTCCTCCAAATCCTAGTGAATTATTGGATTCTAATAAGAATAAAGCTTTGCTGGAAATTTTACGAAAAGATTATGATTATATCATTTGTGATGGAACACCAGTTGGAGGTCTTACAGATTCAGTGGTTATGGCTAAAAATGTTGATAAAACGGTGGTTGTTTGTGCTGTTAATTACACCAAAATTGATCAATTAGAAAATACGAAAAAAACTCTTCAAAATGTTGAAGCTGATGTAGCTGGTGTTATTGTAAATAAAGTTCCTGAGGTTCATAGTAGTTATTATGGTAACTATTATATTGAAGATTAACAAAAACTAATTTTGATTAGTTTAAAGGAGGAAGTAATTTTGAAGATAGCAGTTGCAGGAACAGGATATGTTGGGTTATCATTGGCTACTTTATTAGCACAGAACAATGAGGTAGTAGCTTTTGATGTCGTTAAAGAAAAGGTAGAAAAAATTAATCAACGTATTTCTCCGATTCAAGATTTAGAAATTGAAGAATTTTTTCGAAATAAAGAGCTAAATTTGAGGGCTACATTAGATTATCAAGAGGCCTTTGGTGATGCGCAATTTATTATTATTAGTACACCAACGAATTATGATGATGAAAAAAATTATTTTGATACTTCTAGCGTTGAAGATGTTATTCAAAAGGTTGTTAGTATGGAAAGTGATGCAGTAATGGTGATTAAGTCTACTATTCCCGTAGGATTTGTTAGGGAAATGCGTCAAAAGTATCACACTAATCGACTAATTTTTTCACCAGAATTTTTAAGAGAGGGTAAGGCATTGTATGATAATCTTTATCCTTCGCGAATTATTGTAGGAGAAAAAAGCAGTCGTGCAGAACAATTTGCTAAGTTACTTTTAGATGGAGCAATAAAGAAAGATGTGGTAGTTAAGTTTACGGATCCCACAGAAGCTGAGGCAATTAAGTTATTTGCTAATACTTATTTAGCTTTAAGAGTTGCCTATTTTAATGAGCTTGATACTTATGCTGAACTTAAAGATCTTTGTACAAAAGATATTATTGATGGAGTATGTCTAGATCCCAGAATAGGAGATCATTATAATAATCCATCCTTTGGTTATGGTGGTTATTGTTTACCCAAAGATACAAAGCAATTAAAAGCAAATTATCAGAATGTACCAGAGAATTTAATTAGTGCTATTGTACAAAGTAATAATACTAGAAAAGAACATATAGCTCGTCAGATTTTAAAGAAAAATCCTAAAGTTGTAGGGGTTTATCGTTTAACAATGAAAATGGATTCAGATAATTTTCGTGCAAGTTCGATTCAAGGAGTTATTGAATATTTAAAAGATGCTAAAGTAAGAATTGTTATTTTTGAACCAACATTAAAGGAACAAATTTTTGTTGGATGTGAAGTTATCTCAGATTTTAATGATTTTATTTTGATGAGTGATTTGGTCGTTGCTAATCGAATTGATGAAGCGTTGAAACCTTTTATTGATAAGATTTATACACGAGACCTTTATAGTAGAGATTAGGTTTTTTATACCGTTTTTAATTATAATAAAGGAGATATAGAACATGAGAGAAGTATTTCAAAATAATATGGCTAAAGTTATACAAAAAAGGATTTGTTGTCATTAATGGTTACTTTGATATCGAAGATTAATAAAAAGAAGTTTTTTAAGTGGCTATTATTTATCGCATGGCTTCTTTTTATTTATTATTGTTCGGCAAAGCAAGGAAATCAGAGTCTAGCTATGTCTAATAGAATCGTCGAATGGGTGAAAAAAAATTTTTCAAATACCACTTTATTGTCTTATAATTTATCTTTTTTGGTACGTAAATGTGCACATTTGAGTGTCTTTTTTATTTTGGAAATTTTGGTTTTTCTACTTTTAAAAGAGTATAAAATGACTATTCAACAGCGTCTTTTCTTTTCATTTTGCATTTGCTTAGGATGTAGTTGTTTAGATGAGCTTCATCAGATTTTTGTTGCTGGACGTGATGGAAGAGTTTTGGATATTTTTATTGATTGTTGTGGATCTTTATTAAGTTTATTATTTATCGTAGTTATATCTTTTTTTCAAAAAAAGCGTTTATTGCATAGTATAAATTCATAAATACTATGTTTTTTTGTTTTATCGTGTTATCTACTCATAATATATTAGAAAAAAGGGTATATTATAAAAGAACAAATTTTGTTGAATTTTTTTTGTCATAAAGATTTGAGGCGGTAAATATGATTATCTTATTTTTATTTCTTTTCTTTTTTTGTTATTCGTTTTGTGCTATGTCAGGTCGAGCTAGTAAAAGGGAAGAAGAATACTTTGCAAAAAATCGGTGGTGGAAAAAATAAGGATATTGTGATATATTCTTATTGGTGGGTGATGGTATGAAACCGTTATTATTAAATGATGATAAAATGAAAGTTTTGCAAAGAACAAATTTAGCTTATGTTTATCCGAATCCTATTAAAGGAAATGGTCGCGATATTTCTCAAGTATCTTCGACTTCTTGGGATTTCCATTATAAAATTTTGCAAAAATGGATGTGTCAAGGATTAATTCCTGATGATTTTGACATTTTTAAACTATTAGAACGAGAGGAAATCTTTAAGGCATGTCTTGATTTTACACGATATTATCAAAGTGTGATTTGGCAGATTAAGAGAGTAAAATTGGAAGATACTCCACTAGGTATGTGTTATTGTCCTTCTTCATTAAGTGAAATTGAACGACTATATTTACGTTTATGGATAGAATATTTTTATAAAGTGCAAGGAGATTTGATGATTTGTCAAAGTCGTCCAAATGGCGATTTTGATGGGTATAGTAATGAAACTAAAGTTGAACAATTTTTAGTTCAGGAAAATATCTTAGATGATCATTATATCCGAAGCATTAGCAAAAAGTATGAAGAGATTTTTTAAGTTTTAAGTTATTAATTTGTTTAGAAGAGGTTTGCTCTTCTTCTTTTTTTTTGATATAGTTTTAGTAAGTTAGAAAAATCGAGGTGGCGTATGGCACAAGTAAAAAAGAAAATTAAGAATGGAAAATTTTCTAAAACGTTTAAAATTATCGGAATCATTTGCATTATTTTAATGATTATTTTTTTCATTTTTTTAGGAAAATTAAATGTTCTCCCTGGTTTATATTTTGGGATTATTCTTGGTGTTTTTTTCTTTATATCTTGTCTTTCTTTATTTGCTATTTTTAAATTTAAAAAAGGATTAAAAATTATAGCACTTAGTATATTAATCCTTATAGGATCAATTAGTATGATTGGTTGTTATTATTTATATCATACTGATGCTTTTTTAAATCAGTCATTTCGAAATCGAAAATCTAGTTATACTACGGTTTATTATTTGGTTTCAGCAAAAGAAAGTACTTTAGATGATATTTCTTCTATTTCATCATCGATTGGCTATTATAGTGCATCAGCGCTTATGGAAGATGCGATGAAAAGTTTACGAAGTAAAAGTGGTAAGGAATTTTCTTTTGTGCCATATGATGATGTAATTACCATGTTTCAAAATGTACTTGCTCAGGCTATACCTGTGATGTTAATAGAACAAACTAATTATAATTTGGTTTTTGATATTAATAAAGATTTAAAACGTGAGCAGTTTAAGGTGATAGATGAAGTTAGGTTTGATACAGAAGTAGATAGTGAAGTAGAAACTACAGGAAACAAATTTAGTATTTATGTTGGTGGCAATGATTTTACTAATAGTTTAATGGACTTTAATATGGTTATTACGGTTAATATGGATCGCCATCAGGTATTAATGACTAGTTTTCCAAGAGATTATTATATTCCAGTAGCAGGATTTGATGGAAAAAGGGATACATTAAGTTTTATGGGGGCAAGAGGAATTGAGACTAATCGAAAGTCACTTGAAGATTTTCTTGGTATTGAACTTGGTTATTATATTAAAGTTCAAACACATAGTTTAGTGAGATTAGTAGATGAAATAGGGGGAATAGAATATTGTTCAGATATTAGTTTTAAAACGACACATGCAAAGATCTTAGATGATTATAATGATCAACATGGAGAAAAGATGTATGTTACCAAAGGATGTCATCATTTTAATGGAATTGAAACATTAACAGTGGCTCGGGAAAGACTAGCATTTCCTGATGGTGATCGCCAACGGCAAAAGAATTGTCAACAAATTATTAAAGCTATTTTCAAACAATTATTAAGTACAAATACGATTACAAATTATAATAATATTTTAAATTCGCTTAATGATTTATATCAAACGAATATTCCAAGGGAAGTTATTACAGATTTTATAAAAGAAACGATTGACGGAGCAAATTGGGAGATTAAAGAGCAATCGGTAAATGGAACGGATGGAGAAAACTATGTGCATTTGACTAATTTACGTAGTTATGTGATGAATCCTGATATGAATACCGTAAATGCTGCCATAAATGAAATAAAAGCAGTTTTAGAGTAAAGAGACGTTGTCTCTTTTTGTCTTTTCTTGAAAGTGGGTAGTTTTCATGATAAACTGTCGTTAATAGTGGGAGTACGTTTATGAAAAAGTTATTTGATTTAAAATGGCTAAAATATTTTTTAGTTTTTCTCTTTTTTTTACTTATTTCTTTTTGGATGCCCATAAGTGGAGATGATTGGCAAAATTATATTGTTGGAAGTCGTGGCATACGACATATGATAGGTCAGGCTATTGGAATGTATTTTGATTGGGAAGGACGTTTTGTTAGTCGACTATTAATTAACTTTTTAACCTATTATAAATTTGTTTTTAATATTTTACTTGCGGCTTTAATTACTGGAGGCATTTATGCTATAGAACATTTAGGTTTGGTCAAAAATAAATCTTTCTTTTTTCTTTTTGTTTTGGGTATTTTTCTTTTTTTGGATAATCCTTTATTTACACAAACAATTTTATGGGTAGCG
>JAAWDB010000161.1 GCA_022793555.1 Bacilli bacterium | reverse complement strand
TAATAAATTGAATTTTTTGTTGATTTCCTTTACTTAATTCTTTAATTTTTTTGTCTTTGTAATCTTCAATATGAAAACGTTTTAACCAAGAATCTAGTCGTTTTAAAATGATTTTCTCATCCATTCCTTTTAAAACACCATAAAAGATAACTTGTTCTTTGACAGTAAGTTTAGTAAGCAAACTTCGTTCTTCGGTTAAAAACCCTATTTGATCAGTAATATTGTAATCGATCTTTTTTCCATTTAAAGTAATTTTTCCTTCGGTACTATCAATTAGTCCAATAATCATTCTAAATGTCGTTGTTTTTCCAGCACCATTGACACCCAAAAGCCCAAAGATTTCTCCTTCGCCAACGGTGAAAGAAAGATTATCTACGGCTTTAAAATTATCGCAGTACTTTGTTACATTTTCTAATTTTAACATTTCACACTTCCTTATTTAATAGTATATAATGACTTTGCAAAGAATAAAACTATTAACACTATTTATTCCTTGGTCACTTCAGTCATTTTAAACGATAACCTTAGGGTAAGGTCAAGAAAAAATGAAAATAATTATTCAAAATATCGTATTCTATAAAAAAAGCACTCAATTTACTTTTGTAGATTAAGTGCTAATCAAAGGCTTTCATTTTAATAATTCTTTTACTTTTCTTTTTATATTTTCTAATTGAGGTTCTTTTTTAGTTTTTCGATATTCATTTAATAAATCGATAATTTCATATACTTTTAATCTTTCATTTAGATACGGAATTTCTTTTAAACCTCCATAATTATCAACAAACATTTGCATAAGATCCTGATAATCTGTTTCAACGGTTAACATATCTGTTTTACAACTTGCCCATAACCAAGGCGTTTCTTTATATCTTGATAAAATTCTAAAGTCATAATCGATAGCCCCTACAATAGAACGTTCAAAATCTATTAACGTCAATTTATTATCATTATAAATAAAGTTATCAAAGTGAAGATCTCTATGAATTAAACCTAATTTGTTTTCTTTAAAATAAATATTGCACATTTCTAATAGATTTATAAACAAATCTTCATTCACATTACATTCACTTATTAAATCAGCGATTTTATCTTTTATATATTTTTTAAAGTCTATGTAAGGCACTTCTACATGATGGAATGATTTTATTATCGCAATAATCTTTTTAACGATATCCACTCTTTCATCATGAGATAATTTAAACCATATTTCATATAAAGTTTTTCCCTCTACTCTTTCTAATATTTCGTAGTAATAAGGAACAATTTTCTTTGTCGTATCTGAAAAATACATTTGTGGTATATAGGGATTGTTTTTATTTTTCTTATAAAACTCTATTTCATTTTCAAAACGAGGTTCATTTCTTTCATCTGTACATATTTTAATGATATAACGATCTACTTTGTAAATGGTATTTGTAAAACCAGCATCTATAAATTCATATTTTTTCCCTTTTAAAAGACTATTATTTTGAACAATTTTTTTTACAATTTCATCGTAATTATGATTCGCTCTTTTCGTTAAATTACATAAAATTTCATACATAGTGCCAGTTAGTTCAAGGTATCGATTTATTTCATTGATTGTTTTTTTTACTTCACTGATTGCTAATTTTATTTCTTCTGGATCACTAGAGCATATCCCTAGACTTCTTTCTAAGTTATATTTAAGCCATCCCAATCTACCAACTAAATTACCACAAATCGTATTATATCGTTCATGCTCGATGGGTCTTGTTTTGATATATTCTTTTATGACGGCTGCAAATTTGGATTCATCAAAGTTTCCACTTAAAAAACCAGACCAGCATAGAGCCATTTCTAAAACTTCTCGATATGGATTAGATAAACTTGCACTTTCCCAATCTATCACAATTGGTTGATTATTATTCCACATAACATTTTTAGGATCCATATCATTATGACATAAACTAACTGCTATATTAGATTTATTAAATCTTTCATTTGCTCTTTGGAGTAAAGAATAGTATTTTTTATAGTTTTTTAAATATTCTTCTTTGTAACTCATATTATCAAAATTAGGGTTTTTAACAAAAGATTCCCAATCATAAGTTCTAGAATAATTTACTCTTTTATTTTCTAGTTTTAAATCTTGGCAATTTAAAGAATGAATTTGGGACAAAATTTGTCCTACTTTTTTACAATGATTTATTGTAATTTCTTTATCGTTTAGAGTCTTACCCTCTACAAAATTAAAAATCATATAATAGTAATCATCTAGTTTTGTTAAATACTCACCTTGAATTGACAAAGCACTTGAAACCGTAATGCCATGTGATTTTGCTAAATTTGAAATAGATTCAGAAATAACAAAATTGGTATACGCTTCTTTTCGAGACATTACTTCGGGATTTAAAACTTTTATAGCATACGTTCCTTTATCAGTTTTAACTTTAAACATTTTATGCATTAGTCCACCTGATAATTTAGAAATAGACTTTACTTGACCAAATTGATAAGTTTCACAAAATTTTTTGATATTCATTTTCTCACTTCCTTTGGTTTAATAATTCTTCGATAATTTTATTATAACTTTCATATCATTTTTAATAACTTGATAAATAAGAATTCATTTATTTATAAAAAATTTTTTTGGATTTTTAGATATATTAAAACTCAAATGCTAACATTTGAGTTATGTGCCGATTTGGTAGTCCATACGGGAATCGAACCCGTGATTCCACCTTGAGAGGGTGGCGTCTTAACCGCTTGACCAATAGACCATTTGATGTCCTTTTAATGACATCTTTATCTTAACATAAGATATATTTTTTTACAACTCTTATCCATTCTTTAACTAATTCTATGTAATTTTCTAAAAGAGAATATCAGCTCTCAACTTATAAGTCGTTTATTGGTATACCTTTCTAGCCAAAAAAAATTACATCTCTTTTTGAAATGTATTTTATCATGTTTTTCTAAACTGCTAATGAACAGAAATTATATAATAACTTCTTCTTGGATCATATTACCATATTTATCAATTTCATTTTGCCACATCTCGACAAGAGCCGGTGTAATGACGCTACCTTTTCCTTCTGCAATCAAGGCATCTCTCCGTTTTTCAATGGAGCGTTGAGCTGAGTCTGGTATCTTATCACTTTCACAAGTACAAAAGAACGAAGAAAGATCGTTTGCTACAAGTGAGTTTTTCATACCTTGCTCATGATCGCTAAAAAATATATTTCCATACTTATCACCAGCAATGGAAATTAATATGTAGTTTCCAAAGGAATCGCAAGCAATAGGAAAAAGTTTATTAGGGATCCATTCTTCTATAAATTCTCGTTTGATTGATAGCTCAACTGTGCCAAAACCGTAGAAACCTTTTATATCAGATGAAATTCCATTTGCTTTAAATTTCGTCTTTGGAGTGAATCCCCCATTATATTTCAAAAGAAAATCTTTATATTGTTGTGGGAAAACGAAGCTATAATGGCTTTCAACTTTTGATATTTCATTCTCAACATCATAGTTTTCAAATCTTGAGATAAGCATTTTTTACCTCCTTTTGTTCTTAATAAGATTGTATTAAAATCAAATACAAAAGTCAAGGGTGTAACAAGAATGTGTAGTAGTAGTTTTATGATAATATCAGTATAGTTAATTTTTTGAAAAATATTTTCCTATTTCATTATTTTTGTTATGTTTCTAATATAAGAAGAATTAAAATTCTTAGATTTTATAAAGTAATCTACGATATATGGTGTTACTTCTTGAAATTCATAAAATCCATTAGTCATTTCTTGGTAAAGATAAAAGTGACTTTGGCCATTTATTTGTATTCCGTAGACCTGAATATAAATATTTTTTTCTACATTATAGATTCTAGAAGTGCAAGATTGAAACTTATCTTCTAGGAAAAATGATAACAGATATCGAATATAATTTCTTCCACTAACATGCCCTACACCATTTCTTGGAACATTCAAAAGATATTGTACTACTTTATAAGTGTTATAGATATAATCTTCTTCTTTTGGATATTTTGCTTGCAATTCTTGTTTTAATTGTTCTAAAACAGCTTCGGTTTTTATACTTTTCCTATAACCAATTTTTTGGTCCCATTCTGCGACGATTTGTTCTTTGTTATTTTCTTCACCTACTGGATAATTATTTAATGTTTTTAAACCAAATTTTATTCGAAACACATCTCCAAAATCCTTCATAAGATCAGCATAATACTCTTGATTATCGATCGTATATTTTACTGCTCTATGGCATAATTTGTCTACAAGCTCAGCGTTGATTCCGAATAGTTTTAATAAAGAACAGTATAGATTTGACCATGAATAACAAATATAATTAAAACTAGTGATATTTTGAGGATCTGGATTTTCATTGGTTAATTCTTGTTGTTGTTTTAAACTGACAACATCATAGGAAGGATTATATTCAAATAACTCTCCAGTTCGTATGTAAATATAACGTGCTATTAATACAGGATCAGAAATATTTTTAGATTCTAATTCCTTTTGTAACAAATAAAATAAATTCATAAAAAAAACCCCTTTTTTCATTTAGGGCGTATTATAACACTAAAAATTAAAAAAAGCAAATCTTTATTTAATTTTTGTTACTTAAAGAGTTAAATGCAATTTCTAAAGCGACTAAACAATGAAGTTGCATTTAGTAGTTTAAAGGGGGTCAATATATTTTTATCAATTGTTTTTTAAAACATATTAATCATAATTATTTAGAAAATTTATACGCTCTTTGATTGCATGTTCAGTAACTGGACAATTTTTATTATCAAATGCATGCATGGTTTTAGATGTTTCATTTATAATACACGGAATATTTTGCTGTCTTAATTTTTGAGCAAGAATTATCCCTTCATCATGTAAACAATCAAATTCTGCGGTCTCAATATAAGTTTTGGGAAATTTAGAAATCTCTTTTTTTTCTAGTGGAGAAATATACGATTGATTTTTTACATATAAACGCCACATTTTTCTATTTAATTTACTATTCCACATTGGAGTACTTGTAAATTCATTCATAGAATTACTCGACATTGTAGGATCTACCAAGGGATAAATTAACATTAAAGCACTTGGTTTCATTAATTCATTTTTAATAATTTCTATCATTAAATCAATAGCAAGGAGAGCTCCTGCACTATCTCCTCCTATTATTATTTCTTGATCTTTTTTATTTTTTAAAATCCACTTATAAGTGAAAAAACAATCTTGTAAGGGAATTGGATAGGGATATTTGGGAGCTAAACGATAATCTATAAAAATGACATTACACTCTCCTTCGTAAGCATATCTTTTACATAAATTAAAATGTTTTTTATGTCCTTTAAAAACAAAAGCTCCACCATGAATATAAAGTAATGTTTTTTTAGGATTTTTGGTAAGTGGTTTGAATAATAATAGATTTAATTGATCTTCTTTTATCTTTATTTTCTCTATAGAAACCAAATTATCTCCTTTTAAGTTCCAATATGAGATCGTATTTAAAATCTTAGATACGAAAAAAGCCACTTTACAAAAAGGTGGTTTTAAAAAACGATATATTCCAAATTGTTTATTTATGTTATACTTCTTCATCTTAAGTTTATTATATCATAAAGTGGTTATTTTTCTTTTTTATAGACATTTTTATTGCTTTCAATTAATTTTTAATCTTTTTTCTGTTTAGATTCGATAATTAAATTCAAATCATATAATTGACAAATACTTCGGATAGTTTCTAAATCAATTCCAATTTCTCCTGCTTCATATCTTTGTACAGTTCGTGTACTTTTCTTTAAATGATGGGCTAGATCTTTTTGAGTCATACTTCCATATTCTCTTAAAAACTTGATAATGTCTTTATTTGCATAATCTTTGAGATTTAATTTCATGTACTAAACCACCATCCATTTGCAATTATAAAGGAACAATGATATATTCATTTTAAATAGTGACATATTTTGTCGTCTTATAGGTGATCATTTATGAAAGTTAAAATACAAGAAAATACTCGTCAAAAGTATTTAATTTTAAAGGAAAATGAATCTATCATTATTCTGGCAGAAAAACAAATAAAATCTGCTGTTCATATTTTGTGCCAAAATAATAAATTAATTCTAGAATTTGATAAACCACTAAAAAAGAAGAACAAATCGTTTATAAAAAAGTCTTAGATTTTAACTAAAACAACGATAATTGTTCTTCTTTTTTCTTCAAATTATAATTTATTTTTATAATATTGTTATTATATTTTTTGGCTTCTGTTTGTAAAAATTTTCTTTTCGTTTGAACATCATTAAAATGAATTTCTTTTTCTTTAACTATTAAAATTGCGCCTGGATCAAAAAAATCAAAATTCACATTATATTTTTTGGCACTTTCTGATAATTTTTGTACCCAACTTAAGTTTAGAGGACGAGGATTTTCATAATTTTCGCCCCCACAATAAATTTGTTTAATTTCGCCAGTTTTTAAAAAAGTATCAATATTTATTTCTTCTAATAGTGGTTCAGCCATAATCCCTTTATTTTTAAACGGTAAAGAAATTAAGATAGGTAATCGTTCCTCTGCTCTTTTTTGATTTTCGCACGTAACAAATAAAGAAACATTATCGTAACCATCATTCCAATCATCTGGTAAGCTTTTTTCTACTCTTTCTGGGCGTTTGGTAAAAAGGGAAAAAGCAATGTCATTTCGGATTTTCATCATGTTCCATACTTCTTTTCGCCATTCATCTGCCTCTTCTATAAAAAAGTCACTAGTCAAACAAACTCTTAAATGATTACCACTAGAAATTTTATAGGAACCATCTTTTTTTCTTCTTCCCCTTCTTCTTCCTCCCCATCC
>JAAWDB010000160.1 GCA_022793555.1 Bacilli bacterium | reverse complement strand
ACTCCTTTTCAGTAGCACGTTTTACATTCTACACTAAAATATATGTAAATGCAATAGAAAAATTCACTTTTTTTTCATTTTTCTATACTTTTCATAAAAATTTACGACAAGTCCAGGTTCAAACGGGCCCTTTTCCTGTTTTTTTAGCTCAATTAATTGATTAAGTTCATGGTGAACAATCACATCAAGCTCCTCAGAATAATGCATAATCTTTTTATGATATTTATATTCATTACGATCTAAAATTCGAAATCCACCATCCGGAAAAACTCGTAAGTCCAAATCATAATCAATATATTTAATCGCCCCATTATCAATAATATAAGGAGTAGCAATATTACAATAATAAAAAAGCCCTTGTTTTTTTAGCTGACCAATAACATTAAACCAACTATGTTTATAGAAAAATAAAACAGCTGGTTCACGTGTTCGATGCGTTCTTCCATCATGTTCGGTTAATTTAGTATGATCATTGGCTACCACCAAATAATCCTCAGTAACTTCTAAAACAATAGCTTCATCATTTGTGCAATCAAGTAATCCATTATGTTTATAACATTCGATTCTAAGACGATCTCCGACTTTAACAGTTTCCATTTCATCACGTCTTTCCTCTCACATTATACAAAAAAATAAAAAAAATAGGAATTCTTTTTCAAATCCTATTTAAAAGTAATCACATGTTACTCAAAATTTGCAAAGCTTCTTTTAGTTGCGTATCAATAACTTCCTCACCTTCATTAGGCATCACAATTTCCACCAAAACATCAGGATGAATGCCCACACCATCAATACAATCACCATTTGGACGCAACCACCGTGCTGTGGTATATTTTACCATAGATCCATCTTCTAAATTCTTTGTTTGTTGAACTTTACCTTTACCATAACTTGTCTCTCCAACTAAAGTAACATTATTATGATAACTATCTTTTAATGCAGCCGCTAAGATTTCAGATGCCGAAGCAGTACCCTCATTCATAATAATCGCTACTGGGTAATCTCTTTTCTCACTCGTATCATCGACATACGCTTCCGTTTCATCCTTCTCCGCTAAAGAATAAATAACTTTCCCTTCTTCCAAAAACATATTGGCAATCTCACTCGCTTGAGCTAAATAGCCCCCAGTATTATTTCTTAGATCAATAACCAAAGAATTCATTCCCTGGCTTTCCAAATCCTTTAAAGCACCTTTAACTTGGGCTGATACTGTATTTGAAAAAGTGGAAATTGCTAAATAGCCAATTTTTTTATCATTATAATCAACCAGTTGATAACTAATTGCTGGCACAAACAAAGTCTTAACTTCAATTTCAAATTGAATTGGTGAACCATCTCGTAAAACCCCCAAAATAATTTTATCCCCATTAGCATTTTGAATAAGAGCGGCCACTTCATCACTAGTTTTATTCGTCGTTTCTTCTCCATTAATAGAAACAATCTGATCCCCAACTTGAATTCCAACTTCCATAGCAGGAGAATCCGCAAACACTTTATAGATAATATTTTGGTCAATGATTTGAACACCAATTCCCTTATAAGTTCCATTTAATTTTGAAGCCAATGAATCGGTTTCATCTTTATTTAAATAATCAGAATAATCTTCTCCTAAATAATTAAACATCGCTTTCATTGCTTCTTCAAGCATAGCTTTCTTATCGAAATCTGTATAATAATCACCAATTAAAGAAGCATAAACTTTCAAAAACTCTTTCAAATTTTCATCCTGATTCAAATCACTACCACTCACATGATTCGTAATTCGGTTATTGTTATACATAATTACACCAGTAGTCAAACTAGTTAATATTGATGTAATAACAACAACAATAATTAATTCTTTTAATTGAAATCCTGATTTATTTTTCAAATGAGTACACCTCTTTTATTTTTTTACCCTAACATCATATCATATATAAAATTCAAAAAAAAGAATTAGCTATTTTTCTTCTTTGTTACCGCTAATTCTTTCTTAATACTCGCTTCATCTTCAATATACTTTTCTACTTTGCCATTTTTAATGCGCAGTAAAGTAAAATCCTTAAATTTAAAATCTGATACTTTTCCTGCTTTTGGATTACTCGTCCCAGATGTTCCAACATAATAATCTTTATTAAGAACATGTCCTAAATCCACGTGGTAAACTTTTAAAGCATTTTCTTGATTTTGCGTATAGTTAGTAGAAAGAGCAGAATAATAAACAGCATTTGTTGCTTTTTCGTCATAAACTAGCACATAATAATCCTTTTCTGGACGGTTCAATATTGTTCCCACAATTGCTCTTTCGCTATTAATTACTCCGTTATTATAAGAGACTTCAAATAAACTTTTATCCATGACAAACATTTTACTAACCAAATAAACACCAATTACAAAAAGAATAATTACAACTAATACAATTAAAAAATGAAACATCTCTTTTTGTTCTTCTGTATGATAAGTAACTTTTTTCTGTTGTTTCTTCATAATTTTTCACCACCCACATTATAACAACCAAACAAAAATTTGTAAACTTTTTTAAAAAAAACATCTCAACCACCAAAAAAGCTACCAGAAGTAGCTTTCTTTGAAATACTATTTTTCGTTAGATATCGTTCCACTCACAACACTCGTTGCCTGATTCATATTTTGCGCAATATTTAATATTTCTTCTCGCGTTAAATCATTTCCCGCTAAATAATAGCTAACATTATTACTTGTCCAATAAAGTGAATTTTCACTTAAAGCTGCCACAGTATCATTAAGCATTAACGGATCTCCATATACTGGAATAATTTCAAATTCATTACTTGCCATTGCTGCTTCTTCTACTAAAACAAAGTTTTTATCTCCACCAAAGGTTAAAATCACCCGTTCTCCATTATCAGTATTAACTTTATCTTTTCCAGATAGATAAGTATTACTTGGAATATAAAGTGGATAAATAATATCTTCTAATTTCCCAGTTGTCGTAGACTTACAATTACTTCCTTCACATTGTGGTTCCTTACTATTTTGACAATCTTTATCTGTTTTTGGATCACACTTATCCTCTTCTACTTTACAAGTGGTATCTCCCTCTTCACATTGATCATTGCCCTTATTTTCATTATTATTTTGACTATTATTACTATTATTCTGTGTCGTATTATTATTTGTTTCCTTAACAAAATCTTCTAATTTAAAATCATCTTCAGATAATCCAGCTTTTAAATCCACACTTCCCACATTCACTTTGACTTTTAGTGCATCACTCGCATTATAGACTTCTACTTTATTAAGGTTCATATCCTTATCAAGTGTAATTTTTTGATAAACTAAATCAGCATTATTTGGATAATTTACTTTCGATTTTACGACATATTTTGAATCAACTTCTTCCATACTAACTTCTGCATCATTATTGATATCTGTAACAATAGCTTTTAATAAATAAGATTGACTACTATTATCTGGCCATTCACTTTGAAATTTAAAGCTTTTATTTAAAGAAGGCGTAATCACATAAACTCCATCGGCATTACGTAAGATGACTTGTTCGTGATTATTCGTTTGATTCACTAATAACACTTTATAAAAGTTATCCTTCAAATAATTTGCCTCTACACTATAAGTAAAAGTATCCTCATCGCTATAAATTTCCATAGTACCTTTCAGTACATAACTTTTGGAATTATTGACCGTATCCGTAAATTCTTTAACCACATCGGCACTATCCATCTTTCCACAACCAGTTGTAATGAGCAAGATTGTAGCACACAAGCACCAAAACTTTTTCAAACTATACATCTCCCTTTTCTACTTAACTATATTTAGAAGACTAAAAAATATTCATGTATAAAAATCATTTTTTTAGAAACAATAAAAACAAAGGAGTGAATTGGTATGGAAATATTACATAAAACTTGTTTAATATTTACAATAATTGGTGCCATTAACTGGGGTTTAATTGGATTCTTTGATTTCAATTTAGTAACAACTCTATTTAAAGAATCTAGTATGATTGTAAATATTATCTATGGTTTAGTGGGAATCTGTGGCTTAGTTAATATTATGTTATTATTTAAGCATTACACTGATGATCCGATTAAATAACTAATATTAAATAAATAACCACGCCTAAAAGACGTGGTTTTCACACAGCCTATAAGGCTAGATTATTAGCCAGTCCATAAATAGAGACTGGCTTTTACTACGTTCAAGCCCAGAGCTATGACTACTTCAATAAACCTTTAAAAGGGT
>JAAWDB010000159.1 GCA_022793555.1 Bacilli bacterium | reverse complement strand
CCCTTCTATTTGTGGATTTTTACTGCCACAGCCGCTTAGTAATAATACGACGGTTAACGTTAAAAATATGATTAAATTCTTTTTCATTTTTCTTTGCTCCTTTTATATTTTAACATATTATCTTTTTGTTTTTTGGTAATACGATAAGAATCTCTTATTTTACTAATGGTTTTATTCATCGTAAAATCATTGATTCGAGATTTTTTTAAATACTCTTCTGTTTCTTTTGGATATTTTGTATACATTTCTGCTAATAGCCAAGACATTCCCATATTCACGTAGTAATGATCACTTTTTATTTCATCAATACTTTGATAAATGTTTGTTAAATACTCTTCTTTAATATAAAAATTTAAAAGGATGATTAATCCAACACGAATTGAAAACGGTTCTTTTCGCTTTATTAATTGTAACCAATAATCAAAATATTTTTCTGGAGAAACCCCAATCATTTTAACACTATTACAAAAGCTATCGCATATCGCCCAGTTATCTATTTTGGGTAAAAAACGTTCTAGCTCTTGAAAAAAATAGTTTTCTTCTTTGATACTGGCAATGACAAATCCTTCAATTAAAACTTCTTCATAGTAAGTTTCATTTGGGTAAGTTAAAAAACTTTTTATATCCGTTTGGATAATTTCTTTCGCTATTTTACGACATTCTGGAACATTAATTCCTAAAATGGGATATTTAGTAATCGTTAGACGAGTATGAAAATCACGATACTTGGGATTTTCTTTTTGTCTTAATTCTTCTAAAAAACTTTGGTAGTTTTCTCGATTCCAGACTTTTATTTTTGAATTCATAATATCACAAAAATCATTATAACAAAAAAAGACTTTCAGAGAAAGCCTAAGTTAGTAAAGTCATTCCAATAATGCATAGAACACCAACAATTAGAGATAATACTTTTTTAAAGTTCATTTTATCGGTTTTACGAATCACAGAAATGATAACAACGCCAAATAATTGAAGCTTCGTTAGTAACGTAACAATTAATGGGGTTTCGCCAATATATGCTAACATATAAAGAAGACTTGTAATGGTATAAATGATGCCCACTAAAAAAATCAATTTTTGAAAATGCTTTTTTTCTGAAACTTTTAAAGGCTTGATGTTTTTCTTATCTTTTTGATATAAGTAATAAAAGAAAGGAATGGCAACAAGATAATAGATTAAATTTATACCATATTCATTTCCCCCTTTGCTACTTGCTATTTTAATAAAGTATGGCTCTGAAGCATAAAAAATCGTTGACGTAATTAAAAGGAAGATATTTTGTAAATCAATCTTTTTATTAGTGATTTCTCCTTTCATTTTGTTGGTTTCATATGAAAAGACATAAATCGAGATAAAAAATAAGATAAAGAGAATTAAAAAAATTAAGTTTGGTTTAATATAACCTAAGAAAATATCACAGATTAGAATAATAAAAATACTACCTGCATCAATTAAGTTAGCGAGTCCAATGGGTAATGTTTGAATGGCTTTGATATAACAAATATCCCCACCTATTATGGCAAAGGAATAAATAATCGTAACGAAAATAGAAATAATGGATAGTTCAATTCCACCAATCAAGGCAACGATCATGGTTAGTATTCCAGTTACGAGGGTCATCCAAAATAAATATTGATTTTCGTTATACTTTAATAAAATATTTTCTTCAATCGTATCCCCAATGGAATGGATGATAGACCAAGATACAGCTGCTAGTTTTCCTTTCATATCTGCTCACCTATTTTTCATTATAACTATTTTTTCATAAATAACAATAAATATTTACAAAATTTGTCAATTGTAAAAGTGCAAATTTTTGATATACTTTTTATAGAACATTTGTTCTTTTTTGGAGGGATATTCATGAGTAATTCTAGACATATTTTATGTATTGATTTAAAAAGTTTCTTTGCTTCTTGTGAATGTATTGATCGAGGTCTTGATGCTTTTACGACACCACTTGTAGTAGCAAATCCTAATCAAGGAAATGGAGCGATTACTCTAGCTGTGACACCTTTTTTAAAGAATTTAGGTATTAAAGGACGAACTAGACTTTATGAAATTCCCAAACATATTTCTTACAAAATCGTGAGACCTAGAATGAGTTTGTATTTAAAGAAAAGTGAGGAAGTTGTCAGTATCTATCTGGATTTTGTAGCCAAAGAAGATTTACATGTTTATTCGATTGATGAATGCTTTTTGGATGTTACGAATTATTTAAAGTTTTATCATAAAACGGATGAGGAATTGGCAGAAATGATTTTAAAAACCATTGAAGAAAAAACTGGTTTAACCGCTAATTGTGGTATTGGACCTAATTTGTTACTTGCGAAAGTGGCCATGGATTTGGATGCGAAACGGTATAAAAATGGAATTTGTAAGTGGACAGAAGAAGATATCCCCACAAAATTATGGACAATTACTCCCCTTTCTAAAATGTGGGGAATTGGTCCTAGAATGGAGAGAAATCTAAATCGACTGGGAATTTATTCGATTGGGGATCTTGCCCATTATGATGTCCATAAATTAAAAGAAAAATACGGGATTATGGGTGAAGAGATTTGGAATCATGCAAATGGAATTGATGAGTCTCGCATTCAGGATTTTCGCATTCCCCCCAAAGAAAAATCTTTTAGTCATAGCCAAGTATTATTTAAAGATTATTATGAAAATAATGGAAAAATGATTTTACGGGAAATGATTGATGTGATATGTAACCGTTTACGAGCGAGTCATGTGGAAGGAAGTGTGATTGGACTTGGTATTGGTTATTCTAAAAGTATTGAGGGTGGTTTTTATCATACCATGAAGTTAGATTCACCTACGGATGATGAAGAAATCATTATGAAGTCTTGTGAAATCTTGTTTGATCGATATTATGAAGAGTTACCCATTCGAAAAATTACTATTAGTGTCGGTAAAATTTCTCCAAAAGTAGGATTGCAACTTACACTTTTTGAAAATTATGAAATGAAGAAAAAGGAAGAACAGTTTCTTCTGGCTTTTGATGAAGTAAAAAATAAATTTGGCAAAAATAGTTTAATTAAAGCTTCGCATTTACTTCCTGATTCTACGGCGATTGAACGTAATCAAAAGATTGGAGGTCATCAAGCATGAGAGACCGTGGAATGATTAAATGGCAACCTTTTGATTCTCTTACTTCTAGTAAGCAAATGGTTCAGCATATTATGAATGAAAAAAATAAAGTTTCGAAACCGGTTTTATCGCAAGAGCAAATGCAAGAGATCGAGGAACGAATTTGTGAAGGTTTTCATAGTCAAATTCCCCTTCGAATTATTTATTATTTTAAAGGAAGATATCAAGTAAAACAGGATTTGCTTATTTTAGATATTTTACCAGGACAAAAGAAAATTTTATTTGAAGATCATTCTAGTTTATATTTTGATCAAATTATTCGAGTTACTAGCAATTAAAAAGATTTCTACATGGAAATCTCTTTTATTTTTATGACATTTTTCTTTTGAATATATTCTTTTAATAGTCCATAAACAATTGATGATAACGGAACACTAATAAGCATTCCAAAAATGCCAAAGCAACTTCCGCCAATTGTCACAGCCATCATTGTCCATATTGCGGGAAGGCCCACAGAATTTCCCACTACTTTAGGATAAATTAGATTTCCT
>JAAWDB010000158.1 GCA_022793555.1 Bacilli bacterium | reverse complement strand
ATCTTTAAGTAACCATTAAACCCAAGAATCAATTTTTTCATCAACCTGATCTACCGTAGATGAAATACCTTCTTCCACAACTGGAGTTATATTTTGAGGGATATCATTATCATGTGACATACTTTGATTATAATTTGCGGTTGCCATGTAATAATGATAACTAGTAGCGTATCCAAGAGCAAAAGATGCAACAGCTACCCCAAGAGCTAAAGCCGCTTTTGTTTTATAGCTTAACTTTTTAAATGCTTCCTTAACTTTAGTTGTAAAAGGTTTTCGAACTCTTTTAACTTGATATCTTCTTCGAGGTTGTTGATTTCTTGTATTATTTCTAAAACGAGAAATGTTCATAACCCTTTTTAAATCATTTATGCGATTAAGGCATTCATGGAAAGTATCCAAACATTCATAAGGAATTTCAAAAGACTCACCAAAAGCCTCCACTTTTGTTTTAGGTCCTTTAGAAGAACGACGCATTTTCTCAATAATTCTTCCATAATAGACAAACTGCATTTCTGGAGTACGAGCATTAACTTCCATTTCATTGATAATTAAATCGTTTTTCTCCATATATTCTCTCGTTAAACGTTCACATTCTTGAACTGTAGTTAACAAACTAACAGGAACTTGCATTTTAACGCCAAAAGCTTCATAACCAACCTTTGGTTCAATAGGACATTGCGAAGCCTTACCAATTAAATTACTATAATAACTTAATTTTAAATTATCATTTAAAGTTGCTACATAACTTTCATCAATTAAATATCCTCGTAAAGCATCATCTTCACGGTCATCTTTACCATTCATTCCAATACCTAATGGCTGTGACATTAAAGTCTGTAAATCATTTTTTAATGTAAGATACTTATCAGCATATTTGGCTGGTACATTTCTTCCATCGATGACAACCATTGGAGATTGATGAATAGAACAGATTCGATTCATTAATTGTGTATATACCTGTTCTTTATGTTCACCAGACAATTCATCAATATTATACTGATTTAAATCCAAAGATAAATCATAAATAATATTAATACACTCTTGATAAACATTATAATAATAAACTGGAATTCGTTTAGTATTTCCTTTAATATCAGTAACTTCTATTGGAACTTTGCTGCTACTATTCTCAATTTGTAACATAATCGTTTGAAGATATGAAACTTTTTGTTGCGTTGTCAAATTTCTTAACATCGTATAATCAATTTGAATATCATCATATTTATCTATTACCGTTGGTCCTTCAGCATTTTGTGAAAAATGCTTTTGGTTTTCTGCAATTTCTTGACGTCCTTTTAAAATATCACGATATGTTCCTAAATCTTTTAAAGCATTTTCAAAATAAGCTTTTTTACCAATAGGTACTAAAACTTGATATACTTTTCCTTCAAAAGTAAATTGAAACTTTTCTTTTAATCCAGGAAGTTGATCTAATTTTTGAACATTTAATAATAATAACTGCGCTTGTTTTCTAATCTCTTCATTGGATAAAATTTGTAACTCAGGACGAATAGCACCTGCTTTAATTTCTCCTAAATCTTTTACTGGCATATCTTTTGCTTGCTTATTATACAAAGAATATAATTTTTTACGATCATTTTGTAAAATTTTATTAAGATTAGCTTTCATATCGGAAAGTTTTTGATATTCTTGAGCATAATCGGTTTTTATTAATTTTGTTCTTCCCTCAGCATTAGTACATGAAATAAAAGCATTTCCTATAGCACTCTCTCCATATTGATTTACCAAACCAGTACGATACTTTAAAGATGCTTTTTCATAATAGTTCATTTGAACTTGCAACTCGTCTCGCAAAGATAAATTTTTAATAAAATTATTTTGGGCAAGTAAAACATCAGCATCTTGTTGAGTTAAAGATTGATCCATTTTAATAAAACGTTCTGTCTCACTAGATATCAAATTAACATAATCGATTGATTCTCGTGCTTCAGAATTAAGTCGTTCCCACATTTCAGGGGTCATATTTCTTTGATTTTCTTTAAAAAAATCCTCTGTCTGGCGATTCAAACTTTCTTTTAATGATTGTAGTTCCGCCAAGTCATTTGGGAATTTTTGTTCAATAACATTTTTCTTATAATTTAAAATATCTTCTTTTATTCGATTAATAAATTCCATGTAAGTTTGTTGATTCAATTTTATCACTCCCGATAATAACATTTATATCATAAAAATCGTTAAAAGACAATGCCAATATTTTGAATAAAATTAGAATCTTTAGTCTTTTCTTACTTTAATAACATCTTCCATATTTAAATGCCCAATTAACAAAGAAGAAGTATTATCATGCAATTGAACATTCTTAGAAATAACTTTTTCATTATAGTTAGCATAACAATATTTACAATAATGTTTGCAACTATTGTAAAAGCCAATATCAACCATTTGTACACATTGACAAGACTCTCTTCCTCGTGCTTTCCAACGTTTAAATTTTATTTGACCAGTTAAAAGATGTGCCCATTCTTCATCCAAACAATCACGTTTTATAAAACCACAATCCAATAAATTATCCTCCTCCGCACAAGTTTGAATCGTCATTCCATATTTTCTAGCAATCGCTGAAAAAGATTTACCAAGCACTTTCATATCTTCTTTTGTAATATTTTTTAAATTTAAAAATCCGGCATTATGCAAAACATTTTTATAAATATCAATAAAAGAAACAATAACATACTTGACATAACCCTCTAAAAGTCGACACATTTTTTCAAATGCTTTACAGTGGTATTCGAGAGTATATTTAGGATTTAACAAAATCGGATCATAACGTAAAAAAATGCGCTCTACACCAATTTTTTTACTAATGATTTTAATGGCCTCAATCACTTTTTTCTTATCCGGAACATTCGGTTCAATATCATGTTGATAAGGAGTTAAGGTAACATGAAAAAAATAAGGATGTTTAATCTTATCCATAATAGTTAAAAATGGAATTGGATTTTTAGTGCAAAAAAGAATACCATCAACATCTTTAAAAAAAATACGACTTACTTGCTTATAAGAAAAAGGATTACGAACATCGACAAATCCTTGTTGATAACGATTAATAAACCAAGTACTATAAAAAGCTATAATATCGGTTCTCCCACTAACATTTAAAATCATAATCCACCTCATTCTTATTTTAAATAAAACTACATCCTTTTACCACCAAAAAAGAATTCCTATTTTTGGAATCCTTTCATATTGTCAATAAAATTTTTAATTTGTTCTGCTGTCTTTTCTACACCGAACTGATCCACATTGATACACAAATCATAATGACTTAAATCATGCCAACTTTGATCGGTATAATATTCATAATGCTTCGCTCGTTCTTGATTTACTTCTTTGACATATTTTGAAACTTTCTTCGGATCAATATGATAATACTTAACTGCGCGCTTTTCTTTTGATTCATCATCGCTATACAAAAATACTTTTAACACATCTTTTTGATCTTTTAAAATC
Organism: Bacilli bacterium; assembly: GCA_022793555.1. Lineage (GTDB taxonomy): Bacteria > Bacillota_I > Bacilli_A > RF39 > UBA660 > MGBC162267. The sequence goes on along the minus strand of JAAWDB010000158.1, from coordinate 4,590 downwards.
GCATCCGCACATCTACCAACAATCACACAAGAAGACTTTGCCAAATCACGAATCACTTTACTTTCAGCAATAAACAAACGATCATCATTATTTAACGCATATTTTGCTGAAACTTTTTTTTCATCAATTTCTTCAATATACTCTGTAGACAAACCAGATTCTTTAGCACTTAGAGAAATCAGTTCTTTATCATAAAACGGAACTCCCATTTTTTCTGCCAGCAATACCCCAACATAACGTCCACCACTACCATATTCACGAGATATCGTCACAACAATTTTCTTTCCTTGATATAACACATGCTCTGACGAAATCTCTTTACTATCCGTATGATTCGTTTCATCATTTAACTTGACATATTCTGAACGGAAAAGAAAAATACAAACAATAAAACATAATACGTCAGCAATTGGAGATGCATATAAAACGCCATAAATACCTTTATTAAATCCATAAGCAAGAATACAAGCAAGAGGAATAAACAAAATAATTTGACGAATAAAAGTTACTAACGTGGCTTTTACAACTTTTCCTAACGATTGAACAACAACACTGGTCGTCATTTCAAGAGCATTTAATGCCATCAACATTAAAAATGAACGACAAGTAAGAACTGCAAATTCCATAAATAATTCATAACTAGGATCACTACTTGAAATAAAAATACGAATAATAAGCTCTGGAAACAATAAGAATAATAAATTAAACAAAATTCCTAAACTAAAATTAACAATTAACACCTTTTTTAAAGTTTCTTTTACACGTCTTTTATTTCCAGCACCATAATTAAAGCCAATAATCGGTTGTGCTCCAATCGCAATACCAAGCACTGAGGAAATATACAAACTATTCACTTTCGATACAATACCATAAACACTAAGTGGGATATCTGCCCCATACTTAGTAACTGTCCCCAAACCAGTTAACATGTTGTTCATAAAAACAAACAATACTAACACAATCATTTGCGTAATAAAACTAGACAATCCTAAACTAAGCACTCTAAAGATCGTACGATTTGGTTTAAAATCTTTTTTCTCTAATCTCACAGATTTCATTTTAGGAATATAAGCAATTGCCATTACAAATGAAATAAACTGACCGATAATCGTAGCAAGAGCTCCACCCTCGACACCCATATTAAACCCAAAAATAAAAATCGGATCTAAAATGATATTAACAATAGCCCCCGTTACTAACAAGATCATAGAATACTTCGGCGACCCATCTGCTCGAATAATACTAGATAATGCCGTATAGATAATAACAAATGGTGCTCCAATCGCAATAATTCGGCCATACGAAAGTGCATAAGGATATACCGTATCTGTACTACCAAAAAAATGAATTAAAACTGGTAAACACAAAAAAGAAAGTAATCCAATAACTATCGCTACCAAAAACGAAACCGTAATTGCACTTCCTAAACATTTTTTCGCCTCATCTTTTTTTCCTTCACCCAAACGCAAAGACAAATTAGCGCTCGTACCGTTTCCGATTAAAGATGCTACTGCTCCAAAAATTAATACAAGTGGAAAAATAACATTCGTCGCTGCATTACCAAGTGTTCCAACGCCTTTACCAATAAAGATTTGATCAACTATATTATAAACAGAGTTAATAAGCATACTAATTACACACGGAATAGCAAAAGATAATAAAAGTTGATTAATCGAATCTTTTCCTAAATCTAATTTCTTCATAAACTTCACCCACTTCAAAACGATTCATAAAATCAGATTTTTTATTGCACGCTTTCAATCTTCTCACAATAAAAATTTAAAGTCAAACAAAAAAAGAATTTAGAACTCTAAAAACTTTTTTATTTGCTCACAAAATATTTTTATCTATTAAATACTACGATATCTTCCATTTATGCTGTTTTAAATTCACATGAGTCGAATCCTTAAATTCAACATTTTCATTCACCAACAATTCCTTTTGCTCCAAAAAATGAGGTGCAATTCTACCATTATGATTTACAACTCTATGACATGGATAATCTCCATAATATTCCGACATAGATAATATCTTACCAATTAATCTTGCATTTCTAGGTCGATTAATTAAATCCGCGATCTGCCCATAAGTTGCGACAGATCCTTTTGGAATTTCTAAAACCAAAGATAAAACCTCATAAATAAGTTCTTCATTTAAAATCTTAGTCATTAAAATTTTCACCTTTATTCTTTAAAAAGTGTTTCCACATCTACATGTTCAAGTTTCAATAAATAACTTTTTCTTTTTAAGCCACCAGCATAACCAGTTAAACTACCATTTTTTCCAACGACACGATGACAAGGAATAATAATCGATATCGGATTATGACCAACCGCTCCACCAACCGCTTGTGCACAGACACTTTGTATTCCCTTTTGTTTAGCAATCTCTTTCGCAATATCACTATATGTTATAACTTGACCATAAGAAATCTCTATTAAACATTTCCATACTGCTTTTCTAAAATCACTTCCAATTGGTTCCATTTCTAAATCATGAATATTAGGATTCTCTCCTTTAAAATACTTATCTAACCAATCTTTCGTTTTAAGAAATACAGCATACTGATCATTTTCTAACATTTTCTCATGAAACCCATGCAAATAATATTTTTGATCTTCAAACCATAACCCAATTAACTTATTATCTTTTCCTGCTAGCAAAATTTCTCCAATTGGTGATGTATAATGCGTTTTATATATCATATCTTTCTCCCTGTTAAGACTAAAAATTGATTCAAACGACAAATTATTTTCTACTCATTCTATATATTTATAAAGATTGACTTGGAAATTTGTAACTATAATTGTTTCTTAAAACATATAATTCTATTTATTTCTTTAAAGCCATTTTTTAAATGAAATTGATAACTAATTACATTTTCTAATTCACAATCGCTGGCAATTTCCATACATTGATTTTCTTTTGCCCATTCTTCACAATTCATCAGTAACTTCTTAGCTATATTTTTATTTCTATATGACTCTTTCACAAAGATACCCTCTAAATATGCAACAGGATAAAAACGAATTCCTTCTACATATTCATATCTTAAAGAAACTTGTGCAAAAGCTACAGGAAGATCATCTTCATACCCTAAATAAATACAATTATCACAAGAAGATAAATAGCTTTTAAATTCTTCTTCTAAATCTTCCAATGAATGATTATCCCATAATTCTTTCGCCAACTTTGAAACAATTCTACAATCTTCTTTTTTCGCTTTTCTAATCTTAATAAACCTCTACAAGCCAAATTTCCATAATCATTTTATTTTATCAACAATTTATAATTTTTCTTTTACTTTTTATTATTTAAAGCCTTAATATATTTATCCAAATATTTATTCCGATCTTTTGAATGATACTGCATAATAAACCTAGGATGCTCTAAAGCAATAATTTTATCAAATAACTTATATTCTTCACTAATTTTTGTTAAAAATTTAAAATTCTCTCCACTTCCTATACAATAACATATTGAAGTATCAATTCCAAAAGCAATCTGTTTTTTTAATGAATCCACAATGAAAGGATACAATTTTTTTTCTAATTTTTACTCTCATAATAATTTGCATTTACTTCATTTCCTTTTGAATTTATATGTACAATACCAAGTGGACAAACAAAATTCATAAAAAAATCCTGATAAAATTTTTCACAACCACCATATTGTTCCATTACATCATATAAAAAATTAGATGAAGACTTATTAATATAAAAGTTATCAATCATGATCCCAGTTTCTTTATAAAGATGAATAGTATCTTCAAACGGAATACCTGTTATTGCAGTACCTTTTCTAGCTGGAGAACTACCAAGTATTAAATATCTTTTATTATTATCATTATAAAATTTCTTATAAAAAGTCTTTGTAATTTCTTTAATTTGTTTTCTGTTTTCACCATTAAATGGATTACTAAGTCGATAATCATTTAATAAATCTAAAGATAGATTCGATAACCATTCATTAAATTCTAATACACAGTCTGAAAATTTTTTCTGTTTAGCCATACTATCAACTCTCTTCCTAACTTTAAACTCTGTTAAATTTGATTACATTCTTTTATACCTATGTATCTTCAAAAGGAAAATCAGCATTTAATAAGGTATAAAATAGTCCAATGGAATATTACAATCTAAAATCATATTTAATAAAGATAGATAGTCAGAAAAATTATTAATCAATATAAATATCAATATCATCTCTATTTAATTTTTTTCTTAACATAAGCTGATTCTTTCCTAAATCCAACTCTCTAACATTTGTAAGACCTAAACTACTTATAAATTGTCTAAAATTTTCTTTTATTTACATAACATCAACGATATCATCAGAAACAATTATTTCAACTTCTATAAACAATCCTAAATTTTCTACCTCTTCAAATAATATCTCATACTCATCATGCTTATAGACTTTTCGCTTATTATTTATTACCACTTGTACTTCTAAACCAAGCATCTCAACTATCTTTTCAATAAATCTTAATGTTCCTATATTATTCACTACGTTTAGAGCTGTTCAACTCTGTTTAAAGCTGTTCAACTCTGTTTAGAGCTGTTCAACTCTGTTTAAAGCTGTTCAACT
>JAAWDB010000157.1 GCA_022793555.1 Bacilli bacterium | reverse complement strand
ATAAATAATCTTAATTTGCTCTTTCATAGATTTATCAACTTCATACAATACTTCAACTAATTTCTGAGTTTCCCATGAATTAGGAAGCAGATCCATTTCATGAATTAAATACTTTTGATCTAGTTTCGACAAAATTTCGGACAAATTTTGATAAAAATTTTTTTTCTTAAAAAACATATACCCAAACCAAAAAAGTCCAAAAAAAGAAAAAGAAAACAAAAATAAAAGTAGAAAACCTAGCTCCACTCGTAGCATAAAAAAGAAAAGAAAGAAAAGGAACAAAAGAAGAAAATAAGAAAAAAATAAAAGCCAATGATCTTTAAAAAAATCTGATAATTTCATTTTAATAAATACCCAATTCCCTTTCGCGTAATAATAACATCACTTAGTCCTACTTCTGCCAACTTATTTCGAAGACGACTAATATTTACAGATAAAGTATTATCATCAATAAATTCTTCACTATCCCATAAATAACGCATTAACTCTTCCCGCGATACAATAGTATTTCGATGCATAATCAAATATTTAAAAATAAGCATTTCATTGCGTGTCAAATAATAATCTTGATGATCTAAAATCATAATACAACGATCAGGAACTAAACGAATGGTTTCATAATTGATAATGGAATAATCTTGATAAACACGTTTAAAAATAGCTTCAATACGTAATAACAATAGTGTTGGATTATAAGGCTTTGTGATATAATCATCTGCACCATAGCTCATACTTAATACTTCATCACCTAAATTATCTGAACTGGTTACCATAATCACAGGAACATTAGAAGAAGCACGTAAATCTTTTAAAATTTGTTCGCCATTTAATCCGTTCAAATTAATATCTAAAAGAACTAAATCGGCTTGTTCTTTTAAAATGTCATCTAATACACATTGAAAATTACTAATAACAATTACTTGATATCCAGCCCCTTCAAGTAGCTTAGCCATTTCCTGGCGCAATACCAAATCATCTTCTACAATTAATATTTTTTTCATGATTTTTCACCACTCAAATTATAAAACAGTCTCTATAAAAATGCAAAAAATAGACCCTTAAAATCGATTTTTTTTAATTATTTTGCTCCTTAAAATTTCAAAATTTAATTAGTAAAATCTCCCCCCATATCCAAAGAAACTTTACTACTACTTGTAACTGGTCCTACTTTAAGATGAGACAAAACAAAATCTTTATTTCTTGCTAAAACTTCTCTCATTTCACGATAAAACTGATTAGAATAAGTAACAGTATCACTAGCAACACCATAAGCTTCTATTTCCATTTCTTTCGCAATATATAATGCCCGATACAAATGATATTGTTGTGTCACAATTACCATTTTTTTCACCCCAAAAACTTCTTTTGCTCGAACAATACTATCATAAGTAGAAATTCCATCATGATCAAGAAATATTTGCATCGAAGGAACTTCATGACTTACTGCATATGCTTTCATTACCTTGACTTCATTATAATCATCTTCCCGGTGATCACCACTCATGATAATACTAGGTGCAACATGATGTTCATAAAGTAAAATACTTGTTTTTAAACGATCTTCTAACATCGCACTTGGCGTTTGATCAGGACGTACTTGACACCCTAAAACTAAGATCACTTCAACCTCTTTAATATTTTGTACCTCTTCAAGAGTTAATATTTGGTCTTTTGTACTACTTATTACATGAAAATTAATTCCTACAATAACCAATATTCCAAAGAAAAAGCAGCCCAAGAAACTAAAGAGAATCCATTTAATCCATTTCATGTGACCACCTACCATCACTTATGATATCAAGAATTGTTCCTTTTTTCTACTAATTCTGAAGTAATACCATCTCCCGTATTTGGATGTTTCGATGAATATATAAAATCACAAGCAATCAAACTAACCAAAATTACACATAAAACTTTGACCAATTTAGAATTCCATTTTCGAAAGAAACTATTAAGAAATGGAGCTAAAACATAAATAAAAGAAATTCCTCCAATACCAAAAAATAATAATCCCTCTAAACATACACGTCCATGTATATTAAAAAAATAACCAGTATAATCCCACCATTTTAAATGCTTAAAAGTTTCTAAATAAAGCGCTGTACCATACTCTACAATTCCACATAGAACCATCGTAAGAATAAAAGTTAATCCAGGACGATTTCGTATTTTTTGCAGTAAAAACAAAATTAATACGCCCCCACTTCCATAAATCGGTAGCCAAGGACCAAATAATGTTCCACGATTAACAAAAACTCCATCACTAAAAAGTGTTAAACATACTTCCCAAATCCATCCTAACATAGAAAAAGCAAAAAAAAGTAAAACATAAGAAGTTAACGTATAATGTTGATTATAATCAAATTGTTTTAAAAACTTGTGACCCAGTCTTTCCTTCAAAAAATACTTTTCTTCGGGATACGTATCCAAATTTTCTGGATTATCTAAATATAAATCAGAAGTAAAATAAGATACTGTATGCTCTTTTAAATAAGTTTCTCGAATCTGTTTATAAAAGATCGCAAAACTTGCTTCCACATAAAGGTTTGTATAAAATATATTGACTAAATTTAACGTAAATAATCCAAAAATAGACCATAAAAGAAAAGAACAATCAAAACAAAAAGCTTCCCATTTATGTCCCTTCATCATTTCTGTTGAAAGTGCCAAAACCTTTTGCGTTTTAAGTGTTGGATCTTCGGCAAGTAAATAAGGAACTAACCGATACGAATAAGCTTTAATTGGTCCACCAACAATAGTAAATATCCACAAAAATTGATATAAATTTTTTTGAAACATCACCATAGCAATATGAAAATTCTTCTGGATCTTAAATGGGAAAAAAATGCGACTTACTCGGGTTTTTGCATACTCTTCATTTTCTAAGAAAAAACGAATTCTTCCCACTTCCATAACTTTAGCAATAAAAATCCAATAAAGAATACTAATAAATGCTCCTAAAATAATGATAATACCTGCTACAATCTGATCATGAAATAAAAATTGATTCATCGCATTTAAAATACCAAACAAAAATGAGCCAGAGCGAGAAACATTATTAACAAGACTTCCCAAAAAACCATCCCACTGAGTAAAAAAAGTATCACTTTCTGAAACTCCATGCACAAACTCATTAACAATATCCGAATTCGTTTTACCTTCGATGGCATTCATTGGCCATGTTTCTTGAACCGTTACATTACTATTATTTCGTAAGTGAACTAAAAGCGTTCCTCCCGTTAAAATAGTTACAATAAAACAAACCAAAAAACAACGCCAATAATTTCTTTTAATTACTTCTTTTGCTTTCGTTTTACACACTTTTCTTTGCATACTGCATTCCCCACAAAATCAAATTTATCATATCAAAAGTTCAAAATGATGACAAGATAATTACTAAATCATTACAAAAATGTAAGTTTATATTCAATATACATTAATTTGTTTTTCTAATACGTTTGATAACAAAAGAATTTACACGAAAAGTAAAAACTTAATAATCAGAAAAATTAAAAGAATTTAATACATTATTTCCATCATTAAATAATTAAGACAAAGTTTCAACGTTTTGTTTTTTTCCTTTCACTACAATATATGGTTGTTGTCTATGTTCTACAGGAAAAAAACGATCATCAAACCACATCATAAAAAATTTAAAGGCACTAAAATAATTATAACCATCAACAAAATCATCTGTTTCATCTGAAGAATCAGCAAAAATCAAAACATCATTTAAAAAGCCTTCTTTGCTTCGTTT
>JAAWDB010000156.1 GCA_022793555.1 Bacilli bacterium | reverse complement strand
TTATGGGTGATTAAAATGAAAAAATTTATTAGGCATCAAAATAATGTTATTTTTGTTAGCGACAATAATTTTAAAGAATTTGAAATTTTACATAAAGAATCTATTGAAGCAAAGGAAGAAACAAATCAAGATACAATAATAAAAGTAAAACTACGTTATGATTTAAAAAACGAAAAAAAAGCAAAAATTATAATAAACGAATTAAATAAAATTCGTAAAGCTTTCAATTTAGAAAAGAAAGATGGATATGGATCAGCTTTCGAAATTTTTGCTATCTCAGTATTATATAATATAGATTACCAAGAAACTTATGATAATTTTATTGTCACAGGAAATAATGATGGTAAAGTGGATGCAATTTATTGGTATGGAAAAGAGTGCATTTTATATCAAATTAAATTAGGAACATGCGACACGGAAATAAAAACTATAATAAATAAAAATCACTTAGAGTTTCTAAGCGAAAATACTATTACAGATAATAATACATCAGATTTATTAAACTTTTACCAAAAACATAAAAACGAAATAAAAGAGAAAAATTTTGTCATTAAAACTATTTCTCAAAATCTAAAAAGTAAAAATAATATAACGCCAATGGAAATTATAGAAATATTTTTTGAAAATAAAATCATTAATCAAAAAAATCACTTAGTTTTAAAGTTAAATGTACCGAAAAAGACAAGGTCAGATGAGAGCACAACCTTTTTGTTAGCACAGAGCAAAAATGGTGTTTATGCGTATTTTATGTCAGCTGAAAAATTAATAAACGAATTATTGAATTGTAGTGGTATCAAAAGTGTCGAAAACATCCACAAGTTTTTTTCAGAAAATGTTCGTGGTGATTTGGGACCAAATAAAAATATGATTGATACAATAAAAAATAATCCTAAAAACTTTGTAAAATATAACAACGGAATCACCATTATGGGTAATGTTGATTATAAAGAAGACATAGGATTATTAATGATTACTAATCCTATTATTAATAACGGCCAACAAACGCTTTGGAATTTGATCATGACAAAAGAATCTTTAAAGGATATTGAAGTTCTGGTTATGATTAAGAATGATTCGAAACCATCTGTAAAAGATAAAATAGCTCGTTTTACGAATGAACAAAGACAAATAAAACCTGTAGATTTATATTCTTTAGATGAAAATTTGAGAAATATTCAAGTAGATTTGTATAAAGATAAAGACTTTCGAGAAGAAATATTTTTAAATATTAATAGTAGCGGAAAAAAACAATATGATAAAATAATAAAAGAAATCTATACGTCAGAAACAATAATTCAATTAGACGAGTTTTGTAGGTTATACTTTTCTACTGAAGATAATCAAGTGGGAAGATGGAAAAATAATATCTCAAAACAAATTGAATTAGTACTAAATGAAAGCCCAAAATTTGATATTGCTAAAACAAAAGAAGTGTGTAGAATTATTAAAACATTTAAAACTGAATTAAAGAAATTAGGAAAAGAAGAAAAACAAGATTTAAAAGCAGCTGATTTAGCTACAATGTACATTATGTTTGTTTATAAAAAAACATTTGATGAAGCATTAAGAATAATTGGAAATATTAATCGATTATATTTTTATGAAGTACCGCTTCGCAGTCGAAAGAGTAAATTAATTGATTTATATAAAACTAACGGCATTTTAACATTAATTCAAAAAGAAGTAAAAAGTTTTGTAACGAATTGAAAGCTATTTTATTTAAAATGAGATTATCAATAATCTAGAAAAGTAGATAAAGTCTAGTTTTATAAGAGATTTTTTAACACATCGCATGATGTGCTTTTTTAATAGTATTGAAAAAAATATATGGGTAGAATAATTCTATTAATTCTAATTATATTCTAGACTTTTCTATAGCTTAATAGTTCAACAAAGTATTAAATCTACAATTCTGTATATTCGTTAGATTTGTTGAGTTGATTACAATGCTCATTAATAACAAGGCTTCTGGTAGTAAAAAGCATTGTAGCGATTGAAATGGCATTACATAAAGAAGATTTAGTAACCAGAAAAGGATCAATGATTGAAAGGTCTGTTATGCTTTCAAATTGTTCCGTATTAACATTATATATTTTTTGAAATTTATTATTTCGAATTTCTTGGTAAATCTTAGTAGAATCAATACCTGCATTAGATAGTATTTGAAAAAAAGGTTTTTTTAAAGTTTCTTTAAAAATCATTTTTACTTCATCATCGGTCGTTATCTCTTCAGCAATTTTTAAAAGAGTAACTCCACCTCCTAGAAGAATTCCTTCTTGACAACTATCTAAAGCACATATAGCATCTTCCAAGCGCATCTTTTTTTCATGACATTCTGTTTTTGTAGGAGCGCCAACTAGAATTTCAGCAAGACCATTTTGAAACATAGCAATACGTCTTTGATAAAAGGCAATTTCAAATTCGTCTTGGTATCCATTCATTTCTTCTTTAATCAAATCAATATACTTCTGTGTTTGTAAATTATTATGAAAATCAAAACGCGTTTGGTTTTTATTAATTGTAACATTTTCTATAAATCCTAAATTTTCAGGTGTAATAAAATTATAATTTTCAATAATTGATGCTTTAGTTATCATTTCAATATCTTTTTCTAGTTTTCTTTGGTGAAGTCCATATTCTGAAATTTTTAAAAGAAAACAAGACAGATCATTCGATAAATATAAAGATAAAACTTCTTTTAAAACGCTCTCATCATAATCATTAACGAAAATAATCAGATTTTGCTTATTATTTATGCAATCGTTTAAAATAAAACTAATATTTTCCAAATCACTGAAATAATCATGAATGATTAGTACTTTTGCTCGAGAAAGAGTTAATGAGTTTTGATCTTTTAAATAGTAGTCACTCAACAGTTCAGTATCTAAAAGATATCCTTGTAAGAAATTAACTCTCAAATTATCCTCGCTAACCTCATGAATTGCAATCGCATTTTTATTTTGAACTTTTGAAAATGCTTGATATGCACATTTTCCTAATTCTAAATCATTCGCTGCATTCATTGCAATTTGCAACATATTTTCTTGATTAGGTTTTCTTTTTTCTTTCTCTAATTTGGATAAAATTTCTTTTAGATAAAGAATGATTTTCTTTTTTAAAAAGATTGGATTCATGCCATTTTCAATATAATTTATGCTTGAATTAAAAAGGCTTTGTAATAAGACTAAAGTTGTTGTTGTCCCATCACCAACAATATCATTTGTTTTTAAAGAAGCTTCCTTAGCAATTTCCAATATGGTATTTACTATTTCATCTTCACTTTCAATGTTTTTGGCAATCGTCGCTCCATCATTAGTAATAAAAGGCGTAAACAAAGAATGATCAATAATAACATTACTCCCTTTAGGACCTAAAGTATATCCTACAGTTTCACATAAATAATTAATACTTTCTTTCATTTTATCTTGCAATATTTTACCACTAACCACTTGTTTCATCGCTCATTCTCCATTTCTATCATATATTTCCAATACTTTTTTGGCATAAAGTTTCTACGACAACGCTCATTTTTTCTTGTCTCAATGCCAATCGTTTTATAAAATGTTTTCCAAAGTTTTTCCATTTCTAATTCTTTATTACTTAATTTGAGCGTACTAAGTTCAAAATTGTTCTCAGAAATTAAATAATACTTTTTTTTATTATATATGCTTAGTATTCCTCTTTTTACATCTTTAATAATCCAATATTCTTGTTTTAGGCGATGCTCAAAATGATGTGAAATAAAATAAAGAATATCATTTACAGGTTCGATTTCTGCATATAAAACATGATTATCTAATTCTTTAAATCGTATAAATCCTTTATATTTATGAATTTCGTGTAAAACATATCTTGAAATCGTGATAGCTTTCGTGACACACTTTAAATTTCGATGATATAAAACTTGTTCTTTATATTTAAAGCCATTTAATAAAAGATAATAGATAATTAACTCCTTATTTTCTTCAAGAGATAAAAAAACATAATAAATCACTCGATAAGTATAAGCTCCCATTTCCTGAATGATTTTAGTAATAACTTCAGAGCCTTCGGTAATTTTTAAATGAATAATTTCGTCTAGTAAAGTAGGGGTATAAAACGTATTTTGAATATTTCCTGGTTTAATTTGTTTTTTGATAAGAGTGTAAATTAAGTTTAGCAGTTGAATAAAAGTATCATCATAAATATAACAAGTATTATTCATTAAAAAGCCTCAACTGTTCATGAGCACCAAAAGAAGGAAGCTTTTCTTCTAATACCAAATTTTTTTCAATGAATTCTTTTTGGAAAAACTGTGGACTCATAAAATACTTACCGTTACAAGTAATAAAATATTTTGCACGTTTTAAAACGACTCCCATTTTTTTTAAATCATCAAAGGTAAGTTGAAAAATTCTTCTGGCTGACAAAATCCGTTTGGCCGACTTAACACCAATACCAGGAATCTTTAAAAGATCATAATATGAACAACAATTTATTTCTTTGGGAAATTCATCCATGTGTCGTAAAGCAAAGTCAGCCTTAGGATCAATTAAAATATTAAAATTAGGATTTTTTTCATCCAAAAGATCATTAATATTAAAGTGATAAAAACGAAGTAACCAGTCAGCTTGATAAAGGCGATTTTCGCGTTTCAAAGGTGGCTTTTCTAACGAAGGAAGTAAAGAATCTTTATTCACAGGTATATAAGCAGAATAAAAAACTCGTTTTAGTTGATATTTTTGATATAAAGATGCACTTTTTGACATAATATCAAAATCTGTTTCTTTGGTTGCGCCAATAATCATCTGTGTACTTTGTCCTGCAGGAACAAAATGTTTGGTTTGATTATCTTTGACGTAGCCCATGATTTTTTCAACATGAGTTTTATTTTTGTTTGGAGCTAAAAGTTTTAAACCATGATCGGTTGGTAACTCAATATTAGCACTTAATCGATCAACAAGTAATCCAAGTTCTCGCAACTTTTTTTCACTTGCTCCAGGTATCGCTTTTGCATGAATATATCCTCCAAAATGATATTTTTTTCGTAATAGGGTAATAGTCTTAATTAGAAGGTCCATAGTATAATCTGGATTTTTTAAAATCCCAGAACTTAAAAATAAGCCTTCAATATAATTTCGACGATAAAAATTTATTGTAATTTCACAGATTTCTTGAGGAGTAAAAATAGCTCTTGGAATAGAATTACTTTTTCGATTCAAGCAATACTTACAATCAAAAATGCAACAATTAGTCATAAGAATTTTTAAAAGAGATATGCATCTACCATCCGAGGCAAAAGAATGACATATTCCTGAAAAAGCAACATTACCAATTCCTTTACTAACTTTTCTAGTGCTGCCACTAGAAGAGCAAGAAGCATCATATTTTGCACTATCTGCAAGAATTTTTAGTTTTTCTTCTAAGTTCATAAGAATCACCAAAAAATATTATAATATAAGAAAGTCTATTTAGCAAACAAAAGTTTGTGTTAATTTGTGCCAATTTTTTTGAATTATAATTATACATTATTTTTTTCTAGTTCTAGTTAAAGTTTTTTGGCTTTTTTAACTGTGTATTAAAAGTATCAAAATCAGAATTCTGATTTGTTTGATGAAAGGTACCAAATTGCTCATGCCTTTGTCCTTTATTTAATTGCTGTTTTAAAGGATAAATTGGTTGTATTTTTGATATTTTTTTTATTAAATTCATAAAAACCTCACTTAACAAAACTTATGAAAAAAAATAAAAAACTATGAAAAAAAGGAAATGCTTAACTTGTGTTGAATAATAATAATGAGGAGGTTAAAGTTACTCAAAATGCCGAATTTTTGCTATACTATAGATAGGTGTTTTGTATGAAAAAAAGAAATGGTTTATGGCTGTTTATAATTATTCTATGTAGCATTATAGGACTAGCACAATATACTTATGGCTTTAAAACAGAAGAATTAAAAATGTCGGAATCTAAAAATAGTGAAGTTGAAGAACAACAAAAGGATGAAAATATACTAACAATCCATTTTTTAGATGTCGGACAAGGAGATGCGATTTTTATCGAATTGCCAAACGATCAAAATATGATGATTGATGGTGCAGAAGCCAAAGAAAAAGAGAAAATAATGAGTTATATAAATAAATTAAATTGTAAAAAAATTGATTATTTAATAGCCACCCATCCTCATGCAGATCATATTGGTGGATTAGCAACCATTATCAAAGAGTTTGATATTGGTAAAATCTATATGCCCAAAGCAATTTCGACTAGTAAGACCTACGAAAATTTACTAAATACGATTATTGAAAAAGATTTAAAAGTTACTACAGCCAAGAAAGATTTGGTAATTTTAGATGATGAAGACTTAAAAATAAAATTTCTATCTCCAAAAGAAACAAATTATCAAGAACTTAATAATTATTCAGCAGTATTAAAAATAACATTTCAAAATCACAGTTTTTTATTTATGGGAGATGCAGAAAAACTTATTGAAGATGAAATTACTGTTGATGTCAAAGCGGATATCATTAAAGTAGGACATCATGGTAGTAATACTTCTTCTAGCATAGAATTCGTCAATCGTGTTCATCCAACCTACGCAATAATATCGGTAGGTGCTAAAAATCAATACAATCATCCCCATGAGCAAATCATCAAAAGATGGCAACAAATTGGAGCTCAAGTACTAGAAACGGATAAGAGTGGAACCATTATTGCCAAATCCAATGGAAATAATCTACAAATAGAAACAGAAAAATAGAAAGTAAGTGGACAAATGAAAGTAATCATAGATCGTTTTGAAAAAGATTTTGCTATTGTTGAAATTGAAGAAGGCCTTTTTGCTAATCTTCCAAAAGTACTAATACCTTATGCAACAGAAGGCGATGTGATAGAAATAAAAGTAAATCATCAAAAGACGGAAGAACGAAAAAAGACCATTACCAAATTAATAAACCAAGCATTTGAAAGTGATAATGAACAATGAAATATGATAATTTAATAAATAACATAATTGAAAAAAAGAAAATCTCGTTTATTGGAGATAACATTGCTTTAAATAATGAGCAAATAAATATTCTAAATCGTTATAATATTCCTTATGAGTCGTGCCATTCATATCAAGAATTAATTTTTTTTATTGAAGAATTATTAGATAGTGGTGTAGATGACGAAGAATTAGAAAATGTTAGTACATCTCTTGCTGAGTGTGATTACTATAAAAATTATAAAAAGTAATTAGTTTAGAAGATAAATGCCAAAATTTAAATAAAGAGCAAAACATAACCAAAGAAAATAAGGGACAAGAAGATAAAAACTTTTTTTCTCTTGAAAATAATAACAATACATAAGATGACCAACCAAAAGTATTAAAATAATAATCCATACAATAGATAACATTCGCCATTTTAAAAGGAAAAATAAGAGTGACCAAGTGAAATTAAAAAATAATTGCCCATAATATAGAATCACAACAAAAGAATTTTTATTATTTTTTCGATATAAATAATAAGAAAGACCGATAAGAATATAAAGAAT
>JAAWDB010000155.1 GCA_022793555.1 Bacilli bacterium | reverse complement strand
GAACGTGAAAGACGTGAAAAAATTCTTCAAGCCGAAGGAGAAAAGAAATCTAGTATTTTGATTGCTGAAGGTGAAAAAGAAAGTGCTATCTTAAGAGCTGAAGCGGATAAAGAAGCCAAAATTAAACGTGCAGAAGGTGAAGCGGAAGCATTATTAAAATTAAAACAAGCGGAAGCCGATGGTATGAAGTTATTAAAAGAAGCGAAAGCTGATGAATCGGTACTACGCTTAAAAAGCTATGAAACGTTATCCAAAATTGCCGATGGTCAATCAACCAAAATTATTTTACCATCTGAATTAAGTGGAATAGCATCATTTGGAACAGTTTTAACCGAAACGCTAAAAGATTCCAAAAAAGAAAAATAAGAAAGTCACCTTAATTGGTGATTTTTTAAACATAGTGTAATTTAAATGGCTCAATACAATAAGCTAATTGGCCATCTTATTTAATCAAATCATAGTGAAATTTAAAATAGACAGTTATTATCATAACGAAAGATAGTACCGTAAATAAATGATGAATCAAAACAAAGTGTAAAAAGAAAGGTGAAATGATGGAACACGTTACTCACGATGATGTATTACCGATTTATGACGAAAATTCAAAGATCTTAATATTAGGATCGATGCCAAGTAAAAAATCGAGAGAAGCAAAATTCTACTATGCACACCCTCAAAATCGATTTTGGAAAGTTTTAGAAACCGTATTAAATGACAAGATTAATAATAAAAAAGAGTTTATCTTAAAGCATCATATTGCTCTATGGGATGTAATATATTCCTGTGATATAACGGCGTCCAGTGATGCCTCGATAAAAAATGTCATCCCAAATGATATCACCACAATTTTAGAATCTTCCTCAATTAAAGCCATTTTTACTAATGGAAAAACAGCAGAAAAGTATTATCAAAAATATCTTTATCCCAAAACACATTTGAAAAGTATTTGCTTACCTAGCACATCTCCAGCCAACTGTCGTCTGTCATCTAATCAACTAGAAAAAGAGTGGGCGATAATTAAAGAATATTTAAAAGACTAAAAATCATAAAAAACATGATATAGTAATAGGTAGGTGATCCTATGATAGCGAGTGTATTACTAGAAATTAAAGCCAAAAACGTTGATAAAACATTCGACTATAACATACCAGAATTCCTAAAATCAATAATCAAAGTCGGAATGCGAGTTTTAGTTCCTTTCGGCGCCCGAGAATTAGAAGGGTATGTCATAAAAATCAAAGAAACGAATGATATTGAAATAGAATTAAAAGAAATTTTAAAAAATGTAGATGATGAAGTAATTCTAAATGAAGAACTATTGGCTATCGGAAAATATATCCAAGAAAATATGTTGGTAAGTTTAAGTAGTGCTTATAGTACCATGTTGCCAAGCGCTTTAAAAGCTCATAAAAAAACGCAGATTTCTAGAAAATATGAGTCATATCTATCTTTAAAAATACCTTATGAACAAGCTTATGCATTATGTAAAAACGAAGTGCAAAAACAAATTATTGAAATGTTTCAAGATGGTCTTTTGATTTCCAAAAAAGAAGCGCAAGAAATATCTTCATCTGCGATTAAAACCCTCATTAAAAATGATATTTTACAAGAAGAGAAAGAAGAAAGCTATCGTTATCAAGTAAAAGAATTTTTAAGAGATGATAAAAAAAATTTAAATGAAGAACAAAGTAATGCTTTGGAAAAAATAAAAAATGCCTTTGGAAAATCCAAAACCATTCTTTTAAGAGGAGTTACTGGTTCTGGTAAAACAGAAGTTTATATGCAATGTATTGAAGAGATGCAAAAACAAGGAAAACAAGCTCTTGTGTTAGTTCCTGAAATTAGTTTAACTCCTCAATTCATTCGTAACTTTGCGCGTCGCTTTGGTGATAATATTGCCGTTTTACACTCTGGACTTAGTGATGGTGAAAAGTATGATGAATGGCGTAAAATAATGCGCAATGAAATATCGATTGTGATTGGTGCGCGAAGTGCGATTTTTGCACCCCTTATCAATATTGGCATCATCATTATTGATGAATGTCACTCTGACTCTTATAAACAAGAAAATCGTCCCAAATATCACGCTCAAGATATTGCTCTTTTTAGAGCTAATTATCATAAATGTCCTCTAATACTTGGAAGTGCAACTCCTAGTTTGGAAGCATTTTCAAGAGCCAAAAAAGGGGTATTTGAACTGATTGAATTAAATCATCGTGTTAATCAAAATCCCTTACCAGAAGTAACCATTGTCGATATGGCCAAAGAAGTAAAAAAACATCATTTTATTATTAGTGAGTTATTAGAAATGAAAATCGCGGATCGTTTAAACAAAAAAGAACAAATTATGATTTTATTAAACCGTCGGGGACACTCAACAACCATTAATTGCTCATCTTGCGGCTTTACTTATAAATGCCCATACTGCGATATCACCCTAACTTTTCATAAATCTACCAAGAATCTTCGCTGTCACTATTGTGGATATACCAAATTTTTAGATGATGTTTGTCCAAATTGTCACGAAGATGCCCTAAATTATTATGGTTTAGGTACCGAAAAATTAGAAAGCGCCTTAAAAGAAAAATTTCCAAATGCACGCATGATTCGTATGGATACTGATACGACAAATAAAAAAGGTGCCTTAGAAAAAATAGAAGAAGAATTTAGGGATCATCATTACGATATCGTAATTGGAACTCAAATGATTAGCAAAGGCCACGATTATCCAAATGTTACCTTAGTCGGTATAGTAAACGCGGATATCACGTTAAATATTCCCGATTTTCGAAGTGGTGAAAAAACATTCGCCCTTCTTTATCAAGCTAGTGGTCGAGCAGGGAGAGGATCATTAAAAGGAGAAGTAGTTATTGAAACCTTTAATCCCGATAACCATATTCTAAATTGTGTAAAAGATCAAGACTTTCTAAGATTTTATGAATATGAAATGAATATTCGCAAAACGTTAAAATATCCTCCATTTTATTATCTTGCGCATTTAGTGATTAAAAGTAAAAGTTATGAAAATGCGAAAACAGAAGCAACCAAAGTAGCCAGTTTTTTAAAACGAAAATTAAGTAAAACCAGCATCGTCTTAGGTCCTACTACTGCCAATATGTTTCGCATCAATAATGTTTATCATTTTGAAATTATGATCAAATATCGTTTTGATGACTTCTTAAAAAGTGCGCTAAAAGAACTGGATGAATTATTTTTATTAAATCGCCAAGTGGATCTTGATATTGATATTTCTTATTAAAAACTATGGTATAATAAAACTATCTAGAAAAAGGTGAAACAATGAAAGATAAAAAAATCGTTTTTATGGGAACACCAGACTTTGCGGTTCCAATTCTTCAAATGTTAATTGAAAATTATGACGTCGTTTTAGTAGTAACCCAGCCAGATAAACCAGTCGGAAGAAAACAAATTATGACGCCATCTCCAATTAAACAACTTGCCTTGAATCATCACATCGATGTTTTTCAGCCTGCAAAAATCCGTACCGATTATGATGCCATTTTAAAAGCCCAACCCGATTTGATTATAACTTGTGCTTATGGCCAAATAATCCCCAAAGAAGTCCTAGATATTCCTGTGATTGCTTGTTTTAACGTTCATGCCTCACTCTTACCGAAATATCGTGGAGGAGCTCCCATTCATAAAGCTTTAATAGATGGCGAAAAAGAAACTGGAATTACCATCATGTATATGGATGTTGGCATGGATACTGGGGATATGGTCGCCAAAAAAACACTGACTATCGAAGAAAGTGACAATGTAGGAACGCTTCATGAAAAATTATCTCAAATGGGTGCTGATTTACTAAAAGAAACACTTCCTCAAATAATTAATGGTACTAATAAACGTATTAAACAAAACGAAGAAGATGCAACCTATGCCTACAATATCAAAAGGGAAGAAGAACATTTAGATTTTACGAAAAATGGGCAAGCCTTACTAAATCAAATTCGTGGCTTAAACCCTTGGCCAACTGCAAACTTTTATTTGAATGGTTTAGAATATAAAGCCCTAGAAGCAGAATTTGTCAAAACAAACCAAAAATCTCCTGGGTGGATCGTAGATGTAACCAAGACGGCGATTGGAATTTCTTGTGCTGACGGAATCATTTATATAACTAAAATAAAGCCCTTTGGCAAAAAAGTAATGCCGACGAAAGATTTTCTAAACGGCTTAACAAAAGAAAACTTATTAAATCAAAAAGTGGAGTGATTCAGTGAAAAAGGATACAAAAAGGTCAAGTACAATCCAAAAAATGTGGCATGACAAAAGAGGAAAGGCTATTTTAAAACTAAGCATGTGGTTTGTCTTCTTTCTTTTAATGTCTATTGCAATACTATTAACCAATACATTTAGTAATTCTACTATTCCACCTAAGGTTAATGAACCGGTGAATAATGAACAAAAAAAATATCTAAATTTAAAAGAAATATGGAATCTTTTAAGTTCTTCTAATTATCATTATCAATATCAAATTCATCATAAAATAACCAATGAATCGACAGTATTTCAAGGAGAAAAAAATAATGATATCGATACAGGGTATCGGGAATCGAAAATAGGAATTATCAAATATCGTCTTGAAAATGGTCATATATATCAAATTTTTGTAGATAATGAAGAAGAAATTCCTAAAATATTTGAAAGTGATGATGAGAACTACTTAAATTTAGAAAAACTTTATTTAAAATTAGAAACGCTGATTCCAAATGAAACAATAAGTGGAACAATGCGAAAATTAATTTTTCAAAATGGCGAAGAAATAATTGAAGTTACTACAACGATTAATCAAATCAAACAAATTCGTATAAACACTTCTCAAAAAGAATACAATTTATCGTTCACGATAGAAAATAATACCGAACGAAAAGATTAAAAAGGTTGGATCTTATGAAAAAATATATTATCGCATTTTTATGCTTCTTTTTTATTATCGGGGCTACAGTTTATGCAGAATCTTTTGAACTGAAATCCGCTCATGCGTTATTAATAAATCTAGACGAACAAAAAATACTTTATGAAAAAGATGCAGATACAAAAACTTCAATCGCTTCATTAACCAAAATTATGACGGCGATTGTGACATTAGAAAATATTTCATCTTTAGATGACTCTGTAATACTTAATGAAAAAGACTTTCGTGGACTTGCAGAAGCTAACGCTGCCGTAGCAGGGTTTCAAATTGGCGAAAAAGTAACTTATCGTGATTTATTATATGGACTAATGCTTCCATCGGGAGCAGAGGCCGCTCAAGCGCTTACAAGAGTGGTGGCAAATAATAGAGAAACTTTTGTAGCCAAAATGAATGAAAAGGCCAAAGAATTAGGACTTACAAATACCAATTTTATAAATGAAACGGGTTTAGATGTCGAAAATCATTATTCTTCCTTAAAAGATGTAGCGAAAATGTTTCAATATGCTCTGCAAAATGAAGAATTTAAAAAGATCATTCAATCAAGTTCCTACCAAGTAAGTAATGGCTCAAAAACACTTCATAGTACCGTAAGTAGAAATATGAAGAAAAATAATATTACTATGGATTATCTAATTGGAGGCAAAACGGGTACTACCGAAAACGCCGGGTTATGTTTAGCATCCATTGCTAGTGCAAATGGTTCCAATTATATGCTGATAACTACTGGAGCTCCCCAAGAAAATAATAATCCTTATAATTTTTTAGATACCAAAACCATTTATGATTATTATATCGAACATTTTGAAATACAAACGTTAGTAGAAGAAGGAGAAGAGATACTTACTCTAAATACTCGTTATGCCAAAGAAGAGCAATTATCTTTTCAAAGTCCAGAAAGTATCTCCAAATATCTTTTAAAAGACTACCCAAAAAATGAAGTCAAAATGGAATATTTAGGAGTGCAAGAAATAAACTATGATACCCCCCAAAATACGAAATTAGGAACATTAAAAATTATTGTCGAAGGAGAAACATTAAAAACACTCGATATTATCTTAACCGAGCAATTGCATTTTGATATCCAAAAGTACTTAATAGCCAATCCAATTGTAATCGTATGTGCACTTTTACTTATCTTCGTTTTGATTACAAGTATTTACTTCTCGATAAAAAAACGGAAAACCAAAAAAGGCTAGTGCTGAAAAAGAAGAAATTCTTTTTTTTTTGCAAATTTTCCTAACAAAAATGTAATAATAAAAAGAAGAATGGTCTGCTATAATGTAGCAGAAAGGAAAAAAGAATATGGAACAAATATTAAAATTAAATCATGTTAAAAAGTATTACGGAGATTCAAGTGGCTTAATTACAAAAGCTGTAAACGGTATTAGTTTTGAAGTCGAACAACAAGAGTTCGTTGCTATTATGGGAAGTAGTGGAAGTGGTAAAACAACACTCTTAAATTGTATGGCTACGATTGATTCAGTAACCAGTGGTTCCATTACGATTGGCTCAAAAGATATTACCACCTTAAATGAAAACGAAATCGCTGATTTTCGAAGAAATGAATTAGGATTTATCTTTCAAGATTTTAACTTATTAGATACCTTAACTTTAGAAGAGAATATTGCTCTATCTTTAGTTATTAATAAAGAAAAACCGGATAAAATTGATCATCTGGTAGAAGATTTAGCCAAAAAATTAGGAATCGAAAACAGTTTAAAAAAATTCCCTTATGAAGTCTCTGGTGGTCAAAAACAACGTTGTGCTTGTGCTAGAGCTTTAATTAATAATCCTAAGATTATTTTTGCCGATGAACCAACGGGAGCTCTAGATTCCAAATCTGCTCGTATGCTTCTAGAAACGATGGCCACCATGAATCAAGAATTACATTCTACGATTCTTATGGTAACTCATGATGCTTTTAGTGCAAGTTTCTGTCAAAGAGTTATGTTTTTAAAAGATGGAAAAATTTTCTCTGAAATTTATAAAGGTGAAAAAAGTCGAAAAGAATTTTTCAATGAAATATTAGATGTTTTAACACTACTTGGAGGAGATGTTGACCTTGTTAAATAAACTTGCCTTAAGAAATGCAGAGCGAAGTCTCAAAGATTACATTATTTATTTAATTACTGTTACGCTTTCATTTTCGTTTATTTTTGCTTTTAACTTAATTAGTTATTCCGAAGATGTCTTAAATTTAAGCAGTATGATGGTTAATTTCAAATATGTCATGTACTTTGTAAATGGAATCATTATTTTCGTCATTTGCTTTCTCATTAATTATACAACAAAATTTATCTTTAAAAAGCGTAGTAAAGAGTTTGGTACCTATCTAATACTAGGTATTAAAAAAAGACAAATTACATCTTTATTTACTAGAGAAAATATTGTGCTAGGAAGTCTTTCTTTTCTGTTATCGCTTCCGTTAGGATACCTTTTTAGTAAGATTATGTCTTATATTATGATGAATATTTTTGAATTGCCGAAACTTGT
>JAAWDB010000154.1 GCA_022793555.1 Bacilli bacterium | reverse complement strand
CTTTATTATGTTCGAAGTGAGTTAGTAGAGAAAGATTATTTCATTCAAAGTCATTCTTTAAAAAAATTGGTTTCTTTAGCCATAAAAAAGAATAAAGATGCTTTTATTTGTCGGAATATTAAGTTAGATATGTCTGGTGTTTCTGGGACAGTTTTAACTGATGGAAAATGGATGTTGTTTATTTTAAATCAAATTTTATCAAATTGTTGTAAGTATCAAAATAAAAAGAATGCTCAAATTACAATTTGGACTGAAGTTCATCAAACGATGAGTATTCTAAAAATAAGAGATAATGGAATTGGTATTGATGAAGCGGATTTATCACGAGTTTTTGAAAAAGGATTTACAGGTATTAATGGACGGAATGTTATGTCTTCGACTGGTATGGGGTTATATATTTGTAAGCGTTTGATTGATCAATTAGGTCATGAAATCACTATTCAGTCACAATTAAATGAATTTACTGAAGTATCAATTATTTTTTCACAAACTGATTATTTTGATGTTTTTAGTTAAATAGTGTTGTTATTTTATTTTTTTATGATATGATAAAAGTGAAAAGAATCAGGGAGGAAAAAATGAAGAAAAAAGATTCTGCTATAGAACCACTTTATCTTACGCAAGAGAAGTATGAGTTACTTGAAAAAAAATTAATAGAATTAAAAGGACAACGAACAAAGTTAGGAGTAGTAGCTAAACAAGCTAATGCTAATATTGCTAATGATTCATTTCATACTACTTCAAGAGATGCCTTTTTGGGAGAACTACAACGTTTAAATAATCAGATTGATCGTATCAAAAGAGATCTTTATCGAGCAGAGATTACCGAAAAAACTAATCATTATAAAAGAGTTAATCTTGGGGATATTATAAGAGTTAAATGTACATTTTTAGATGAAGAACCAGAAGAAATGGTGATAAGATTGGTATCTTATGTTGATGGAAAGAAAGATCGTTATCAAGATGGTATTATGTCAATTTCGACATCTAGTGATTTAGGACGGATATTACTTCATCAATTGGTGGGAGAAACTTTACCTTATGGAGATGGTAATACGGTTTCAATTATGGAAAAGTTACATAATCCTGATCTTGTTAATGTTGGTGATGTGATAGAAGTTGAATATGAACAAATTGGTTATTATAAAGAGCCTTTAACAATTTTGTTAGTAGAAGATTTACCAAAGAAAAGAATGGATGGTATTTATTATACTTCTATTACTTCTCCAATGGGTAAAGCGATTTATAATTGTGGTATTGGTGAAGAAAGAGTTTATCAAACACAAAATGGAACTCATCAAGTTAAAGTATTAGGAAAACAATCATTAGAAAATTATCAAAAATCAAGAAGTTTAACAAAGTAAGCAACAATGTTGCTTTTTTTCTTACGAAATTGTAAGAAATAGTTAGGTAAATCGTTTAAAAAAATGGTTTATTTGCAGTACAATGTCTTAGAAGGCAGGTGTTTTATGAAACCAATTTTAAAATTAGAACAAGTAGAGAAGTATTATGGAAATAAAAATAATCTTACAAAAGCAGTTGATGAAATTTCTTTTGAAGTCGAGAAAAAAGAGTTTGTAGCAATCATGGGATCAAGTGGAAGTGGTAAAACGACTTTATTAAATTGTATTGCGACGATTGATCGAGTAACTAGTGGTCATATTTTAGTGGATGGAGAAGATATTACTAATTTAAAAGGAAATGCTTTAAATCGTTTTCGTCGAGAAAAGCTTGGATTTATTTTTCAAGATTTTAATCTACTAGATACACTCACAGCTTATGAAAATATTGCTCTTGCTTTATCTATTCAAAATTATTCTTATCGCGATATTCAAAAACGGGTGCAAAAAATAGCTCAAGATTTAAATATTTCTGCGGTGTTGGATAAATATCCTTATCAAATGAGTGGTGGTCAAAAACAACGAGTTGCTAGTGCTAGAGCCATTATTACGAATCCTAAACTTATTTTGGCGGATGAACCAACAGGTGCACTAGATTCTAAAAATGCAAAGATGTTACTTGAGAGTTTTTCTTATTTAAATCAAGAAAAAGATGCGACGATTTTAATGGTGACACATGATGCTTTTACCGCTAGTTATGCAACACGTGTTATTTTTATAAAAGATGGAAAGATTTTTAATGAAATTTTAAGAGGTCAGAAAACTCGAAAGGAATTTTTTGATCAAATTATTGATGTAGTGACTTTACTTGGAGGGGATTTAAATGATGTTATTTAAATTAGCTTTCCAAAATATAAAAAAAAGTTTTAAAGATTATGCAATTTATTTTTTTACTTTAATTTTAGGAGTGGCAATTTTTTATATTTTTAATTCCTTAGAAAGTCAAACTGTTTTATTAAATGTTTCTAGTAGAACTAAAGAAATCATTCTACTTATGATGAATATGCTATCCGGAGTAAGTGTTTTTGTTGCTTTTGTTTTGGGCTTTTTAATTATTTATGCCAGTCGTTTTTTAATGAAACGAAGAAATAAAGAATTTGGTATTTATTTAACACTTGGTATGAGTAAAGGAAGTATTTCCAAAGTATTATTTTTAGAAACCATTTTTATAGGACTTATTTCTTTAATTGTTGGACTTTTAGGAGGTATATTTTTATCTCAAGCGATGAGTGTTTTTGTTGCTAATAGTTTTGAAGCGGATATGACCAATTTTACTTTTGTCTTTTCTCACTCAGCTATGATTAAAACTATGATTTATTTTGGAATCATGTATTTATGTGTCATGATATTTAATACTATTAGTGTTAGTAAATGTAAGTTAATTGATCTACTTCAATCAAGTCGAAAATCCGAAACTATTAAATTAAAAAATCCTTTAGTATGTCTTTTGGTCTTTTTGGTAAGTGCTTGTGGATTAGGGTATGCTTATTATATGGTTACAATTGGTATTGATCAGTTGCAAGATGCCAGTCAGATATTTATTCCAATAGGGTTAGGAATAGTTACTACTTTTTTAATTATTTGGTCTTTATCTGGAATTTTTTTAAGAGTATTTTTGTCTTTTAAAAAGTTCTATTATCATCGTTTAAATAGTTTTACGATGCGTCAAATTAGTAGCAAAATTAATACAACTGTAGTATCAATGGGAGTTATTACGTTAATGTTATTTTTAACAATTTGTATACTTTCTAGTGCATTATCTATTAAAAATTCTATGACATTTAATTTAAAAACTATGGTTCCAGCTGATGTTTTGATTAAAAAGCGGGTTAATTTAGAACAAAAATTCACGGTTACAGGAACTCCTTATTCTACATTTTTAAATGAAGCGGATCGCTTAGATACGACATTAAGTGTTTGGGAAACGATTGGGAAATCTGATGAAAGTATATATGAATATTTAACCGATGTCATATCTTTTGATACTTATGAAGATTCTCATCTTACTTTTAAAGAAACTCTTGGTAATGCTTATGATCGTTTACAAACAACTTATTCTTATTTGGACTTTGATGAAAAAGAAGAAATTATTCGAATTAGTGATTATAATAAGTTAGCTCAATTTTATGGCATTTCTACTTATGAGTTAGAAGATGATGAGTATATCATACTTGCCGATTTTGATGGATTAGTATCTTTACGAAATGAAGGGTTAAGAGAAAATACACCTATAAGGATTCAGGATCGAGTATATTATCCAAAATATGATACTTGTCAAAGTGGATTTATTTATATGGCTCAAAGTCATGTAAATGGAGGATTATTTATTGTTCCTGATGATGCCGTTATTGGAACTGTGAAAAATAATAATGTTTTAGTTGCAAATTATGTAGGTAATACAAAGAAAGAAAAAGAAAATGTGGAGAATAAAATCAATTCTTTATCACAGACTAATTATATGAAGGCTTTAGAACAAAGTAAACTTTCTTTTTCTTCTAAAATCTCTATTTATGAATCTAGTGTTGGATTATCAGCAATGGTTACGTTTATTGGACTTTATTTAGGAATTATTTTTTTAATATCTAGTGCAGCAATTCTTGCATTAAAGGAATTGAGTGAGAGCGCAGATAATAAAGAAAGATTTCAAATGCTTCGTAAAATTGGGACAGATGAAAAAATGATTGATCAAGCTTTATTTCGTCAAATTGCTCTTTTCTTTTTATTTCCTTTGATTTTTGCTCTTATTCATTCGATTTTTGGTATTCAATTTTGTAATTATATTCTTGAGACGTTTGGCAATGAAAAACTACTTCAATCAATTCTTATGACAACACTGTTTATTGTATTTATTTATGGAGGATATTTTTGGATTACTTATTGGTGTAGTAAAAATATGATTAAAGAGAAAACGCGTTATTAGTTTTCTTTTTTGTCATATTTTGTTTTATTTTAGCACTCTTGCTTGACAAGTGCTAAAAATGTGCTATAATGAGTATATGAAAGGAAGATGATACAAATGAATATT
>JAAWDB010000153.1 GCA_022793555.1 Bacilli bacterium | reverse complement strand
GGGGGTGAATCCAGTACTTCTTCATGATCTTTCTAAGTGGTTAGAAAAGCAAATTGCTGTTTTTCGAGATAAACAGATGAAAGGAGAAGTTCCTTGGTGTATTGCTGCTGTGGCCAATCCTTTCTGGGCTAAAAAGATAATGCCAAATTCGGGAAAGCCGCTCGATGATTTATGGCAACTTATTTTTGATATTTGTTTTGTAACTTGTGAAAATCCTGAAAGTGAGTGGGAACATTATTTGCATTGTTTGGAAGAACGGGGTAATATTTTAAATCAAATGAATATTAAATCTCTTCATTATCAGAGTAGTAATGGAACGGATTTAATGGTAGAATTACCAGAAAATTATGTTTTTGCTAGTGCAAATATGAGTTCTAATGTAGTTAATATGCCATCACTTGAAATTTTTACGACACCTAAAAGTAAGAGCACCGAAGGGATAGTATATGCAACGAAACCTTTGGTATATCAAAGTGTTTTTATATCTAACTTTTGGCTTAAATTTAAAAATGGAAAGGTTATAGACTATGGAGCAGAGGAAGGTTTCGATATGTTAAAAGAGATTGTAGAAACCGATGAGGGTTCTCATTTTCTAGGAGAAGTAGCTTTGGTTGATTATGATTCCCGAATTAATCAAAGTGGAATTATTTTTGAAAATACTTTATATGATGAAAATGCCAGTTGTCATTTGGCACTGGGACGAGGATTTCCTGAGTGTTTTTTAGATGGGCTTCAAAAAAGTGTTGCTGACTTACAAGAAATGGGGATGAATTATTCAGAAACTCATGTCGATTTTATGATAGGGGCAAGAGATTTAGAAATTGTGGCTTGTTTGCGAGATGGAACTGAAATTGTTTTAATGAAACAGGGTAAGTTGATCTTTTAAAAAAAGAAAATTTAATTAATGGAGGTACAATGATGAATTTTTATGAAGATTTAGAGTGGAGAGGACTAATCAAAGATTGTTCTAGTCCAGAGTTAAAAGAAAAATTAAATGAGGGAGGAATGACGTTTTATATTGGTGCAGACCCTACAGCGAAAAGTTTACATATTGGGCAATTTCCAACGTTTTTAATGGTGGAACGTTTACGAAGAGCTGGACATAATCCAATGGTTTTAGTTGGAGGAGCTACAGGAAGAGTTGGAGACCCTAGAGGAACGGGAGAACGAGAGAAAGCAGAAATTGCAGTTATTGAAAGTAATTTTGAAAAAATTAAAGCGCAAATGACCAAGTTATTTGGTGAAGAAACGCAAATTGTTAATAATTTTGATTGGTTTAAAGATATGAATTATATTGACTTTCTAAGAGATGTTGGAAAGTATATTAATGTTAATTACATGATTAATAAGGATTTAGTAAAACGGCAGATGGAAGTGGGAATTTCTTATGCAGAGTTTTCTTATATGTTGATTCAAGGCTATGATTTTAAATATTTACATGATCATTATGGGGTAAATCTACAATTTGGTGGATCAGATCAATGGGGAAATTTAACGACAGGAATTGAATTGATTCGTAAACTTAATAACGAAGAAGTTTTTGCTTTTTCAATTCCGTTAATAACGGATTCGACTGGGAAAAAATTAGGAAAATCGTATGGGAATGCTTTATGGATTGATAAGGAAATGACTTCTAGTTATGAACTATATCAATATTTATTAAACTTTGAAGATGTGATGATGGAAGAGTATTTGAAAAAGTTTACTTTTTTAACGAAGGAAGAAATTCTAGATATCATGAGAAAACATGAGGAAAAACCAGAGTCTCGCTATGCTCAAAAAATGCTAGCTCATGAAGTAATTACTTTTTTACATGGTGAAGAGGAATTTATTAAAGCTAAAAAAATTAGTGAGTCTTTATTTAGTGAAGATATCGAGACGTTATCTGCTAATGATATTTTAGAAAATATGAAAGATGTGCCTCAAGTTACTTTACATGATCAAGAAAATATTGTTGATGCATTAGTGAATAGTAAAATTGTTAGTAGTAAGCGAGAAGCACGGGAAATGATTTTAGCGGGAGCTATTTCCTTTAATAATAAAAAGGTGCTGGATTTAGATTATAGGGTTCAAAAAGAAAAGGCGATTGAACAACAAATTTTTGTTATTAAAAAAGGAAAAAAGAATATGTTTATTGGATCTATTCAGGAGTAAAAAAAGTCTAAGGATATTAGGCTTTTTCTTTGGTTTCTTTTTTTATTAATTTGGCATGAACAACCACTTTTTCTTGATCGTCATAACAAGTTGAAAGCGTTAATATACGGTCGGTGTTTGTTACAGGTGTTTTAAAATCGTAGTTACTTCTTTCTTTAATGGTCGTTAAAAAGGTTTGATAGTTTTCTATATGTTTAAAATTGATTCGAATGTAATCATTAGTGGTGGGAATTTTGTAAGCGCTAAAGACTTGCCATAGCGTATTTTCTTTTGTGGTCGACATTTGAATTACAAAATTATTTTGGTTGTTTAACCATCCATTTGTGAAGATATTTCTTAAGGTTCCAAACATGGTTTGATCAAAACGACCGTGCGCGTAAAGAATCGTATTTTGGTCAAACAAGTTTATGTTGTTTCGATAATCCATAAATACCCACCCAGCATCATTTTTACTTTTATCAAAAGAGTGAGTTAAATAAAAAGTATTATTCGTCGTTTTTACAATGGGATAGTTAATATTCGTGCCTTTTACTCTAATCCATCCAATAGTATCGGTGTTTGTTTTTTGGAGTTCATCAATTTTCACATCGATTAAATTCATTTTAATAAAATCCCAGTATGGATTCGACTCAGGTATTTCTTTTTCTTGTTTGATAATTTCTCCCGTTTCTTTTTCTTCAATGTAGGAAGATTCGTTAATTTGATTGATTTGTTTTTTTGTAAGTTCATTGTCTTTTTGCCAATTTAAAATTTTAAAAAGGGATAGGCTTAAACTTAGTAAAGAAAGAAATCCTACGATAATTATTATCAAATTTTTCTTTTTTATTTTCCATTTTTTCTTTAATTTCATAAAGCTACCTCGTAATTAATATAAGCGAGTATTTCAAAATTCTACGATAAAATAGTGTTATAAACCCTCTTGTTTTCGCGTGATTTTGTTATGATTTTAAGCATAGAAGGAGAGAGTTTATGAAAACAAATTTATGGAAAAGATTAGTATGTAGTGCTTGTTTTCTTTTTTTAATGGCTTGTGGTAGTGTTCATGCCGAAGAAGTAGAAAATCCACTTTCATCAATATTAAAAGATGGAATATTTTATTTTGATATGTTAAAACCTGCGCAAGTGAATAAGAATGAGTTAAACCAAATTATCGCTATACAATATCAAGATTTTTTGAAAGATAATGAGACGACAATAAATCAGAAAATTGAAGTTTTAGCGATTCGTCAGGATTATGGAAATCGAAGTGAAGCAGATCTTTTATTTTCTAGTTGTGAAGTTGGTGGGGGATGTGGATCTGTTAATGTTACTGTTCCCATTGATTGGAAAGTTAGTGATAGGTTTAAGGAAATAGTAGCTAATGGGGTATTTGAAGTTAATGCGGTTGCTCCAAAAAATGAATCTGAATTAGATGCGTTTGTAAGTGCACATTTTATGAAAAAATATGATATTGATAACTTTTTTGGAAGTTTAAACTTTTGTAATGAGGATTATTCTAATTGTGTATTGGATCTAAATTGGTATACGTCAGAAGAGTCTTATTCGGAAGCCCATGTTGTAGATGTTCTTTGGAAAAGTGCGGATAGCAATGTAAAAAATATGGTTGATACTTATGCTAAAAAATTAGAAGATTTAAGAGATCCTAAAAAGGATGAATATGGTAATTTAAAAAATCTTGATTTTACACTTAGCGATTTGAATTTAGTTAATTATTATAGTCATATTCAGAATCAATCAATGAATGGTTTAAATAGTATTATTCGTTATGTGGATGGTATTCAAAAATTGTTTGATTATAGCAATTTAAGTTATGCTCTAGATATACGAGCTGGAGATAAGCAACCTTTAAGAGAATATGGTTTTGGACATTTAACTATTTCTTATCAAGACGTTGTGTATGCATTAGTAGAAAGTGTTGGGGTATGGCAAAATGGGGTTATTTATATTCCTGATGATACCGAAAATACTAGTGATGCTTATATTGCAGCAGCAAAAAAACGTATTGATGCGTATTTAGGAAATCATGATGCTAAAATTGAAGTGGTATCAAAATTAGAGGATTTTGTGTTAAAAGATGCTGGAATTGGAGAAGATGGTCAGCCAGTTGATATGGAGGCAGATTTCTCTGCACTTGGTGATGTTTCTAAAATGGGAGATTACGTTTATCAAATAACGATTGGAAATATTACGAAACCAGTGGTAATGATTCGTGATTCTAGTAAAATTGTGGAAAAACCAGTATTGGAAACGAAAGATCTTGATACTAATATTACAATTTCAACGGATTCTTCTTTGGTACCTCTTGATACCGTGGTAAAAGTTCAAGAAATTAAAAAGGGAATGGAAAGTTTTCAAGTAATTCAAAATGTTTTGAAGTTTAAAGCGGCTGATAATGTTCAGATATATGATTTGAAATTATATTCTGAAACAGCAAAAGATTTTATTAAATCAATTAGTGATGGAAAATTTGAAGTTCGTATTCCTGTTAGGGAAAGTTTAAAAGGAAAAACATTATATGCTTATTATGTGAGAGATAATGGAAAGGTTGAAGAATATCCTGTAACATTAAAGGATGGAATGGCAACATTTTTAACTTCACATTTTAGTGTGTATACGATTTCTGAAAAATTGGATGTTGATTTAGCTGAAGATTTTTTAGTAGAAGATGTTCCAAAGACTTATGATTCCATTTTATCTTATGTGGTTTTAGGGATTTTTGGATTACTAGGAATATTAGCTACTTTTAAATTAAACAAAAAAATAAATTAATAAAAAAGAACTCTAGAATTAGAGTTTTTTTGTTTGCAGTGTTTTCGAAATATTATTTTTAGAGGCATGATTTATATTATTAATATAGCCAACAATTTATTAGTAATAACTAGTAAGATGGTGAGAAAAATGGTATATTTGTAGTGTTATAAAATAAAGTGTACATCTTTTTCCTTGACGATGTCCATACTAAATTTAAGGAGTGTTTTTCATGAATCTTGAGAAATTTAAAGAGAAAAATCAAAAAAGGAATTGGATAATTGGTAGTGGAATTGCTTTAGTATTGTTACTTGCTGTGGTGATAATAATTCGTACTTATGCAGTCTATGAAGAAAAGGTAGAATATGATGTGATTGAAGGAAGAGTACCAAGTTATCTAGCAGATTATGATGTTAAGGTAAATATCACAATTGATGGAGTAGGAAGTACAAAAATACCAGATAAAGGAACTAAAGGTATTGAAAGTATTGTTTGTGATAAAGGAGCTATAGGAAAATGGGATTACATTAATTGGGCAATTAATGTGGGTAATTTAAGTAATACTAAGACAACTTGTCAAGTTAATTTTGTAAGTAAATATACCGAAAGTATTTTAAATGGAACAGATCCTGTTTTAAAAGAAGGACTTATTCCTGTAACAATATCTGATAATGGAGAAGTTAAAAAAGCTGATATTACAAATGAATGGTATAGTTATGAGAAAAAAACTTGGGCGAATGCAGTCATATTAAATGATGAAACACTAACTTATCAAAATGGAGAAGTAATACCAGAAGATAATATCGAATCATACTTTGTGTGGATCCCAAGATATCGTTATAAAATATTTAATGATGGAAAATATGAAGGATTAACAAAGGTTGAAAGTCGAGAAAAAGAAATCGAAGTAATATTTGAAAGTAATACTGTTCAGGATTCAAAAGGAACAGGTGTTGGTCAATGGTTAACACACCCAGCATTTACATCATTTGATACAAATGGGATGTGGGTAGGAAAGTTTGAAACTGGATATAAAGGAAGTACAGACAAAGTTAGTGCAGAAGTAAATACGACTGAACCAGAGAAAGTTCAAATCAAACCAAATGTCAATAGCTGGAGAAGTATACAAGTATCAAATGCGTTTTATAGTAGCTATGATTATAAAAGAGAAATGGAAAGTCATATGATGAAGAACACAGAATGGGGAGCTATTGCGTATTTACAACATAGTAAATATGGAAGTGCTACAAGTGTAAGAATTAATAATAATGAAGATTATGTAACAGGATATGCTGCTGTAAAAGAGCCAACATGTGGGTATACTGGAACTAATGAAGAATGTAATAAGTTTGGAACAAGTGAAGATATTACAAAACCTTATAATACAACTGTAGGATATACAGCAAGTACTACTGGAAATATCAGTGGCATTTATGACATGAGTGGTAGTGCTTGGGAATATGTCATGGGTGTTATGGTAGATAATGAAGGAAATCCAATGAGTGGAAGAAATAGTAAATATAATTCTGGATTCAATGGAACATTTGGATGTCCAACTTGTGATGATGATGTGTCTGGATTAACATCATTAACCAATGGAAAAAAATTTCCAGATTCAAAATATTATGATCAATATGTCTATTCAAATAGTGATACAACATATCAACGAAGAATACTCGGAGATGCCACAGGAGAGATAGGTCCTTTTGTTATTATTACTTATGGGGTAAAAAATCGCCAAATTGGTTCTTGGTATCAAGATGAAGCTTTATTTGTCTATCTTTATGGAATATGGTTTAACCGTAGTGGTCATTTAACAATGGGCCAAGGTACTGGCGCCTTTGCTTTTGGTCGCGATCATGGTGGAGCATGGAGTGCTAATAGTTTTCGTGTAGTGCTTAGTGTGTAAAGAAAGGAAAAGTTAAATGATGAAAATAAAAAAGTATTATTATGTGGTGATTGGATTGATTCTTTTTGGTATAACTAGTTTATCTTTTCTTTCTTTTTATTCTGAATCATCAAGTAATTTACAAATGGATGATATTAAACTTGCAGTAACGGTAGATGGTGTATCAAAAACCCAAATTCCTGATAAGGGAAGCGGTAAAGCAGTAAGTAGTATTGTATGTGATAAAAATGCTACAGGAAT
>JAAWDB010000152.1 GCA_022793555.1 Bacilli bacterium | reverse complement strand
TGTTTCTAAGAGTAGTGAGTCAGGACCTTGTGGAGGACTTATGAATGCTTTGGCCATTTATAATGCTTTAGTAGAAGAAGATATTACAAAGGGAAAGAAGATTATTGGAACAGGAACGATTGATAGAGATGGTACAGTTGGTGATATTGGTGGCGTCAAATATAAGTTACTAGGAGCAGCCAAAAAGAAAGCTGATATTTTTTTAGTACCCGAGAAAAACTATGATGAAGCGATTCAAGTAAAAAATGAGAATCATTTAGATATTCGCGTGATTTCAGTTAGAACTTTAGAAGAAGCACTTGCTGCTTTAGCAAAAGTTTAAAAATTTAAGAAATTATGAACTTTGATAGGTTTAAATTTTAAGAAAAAGATTTTTGGATTTATATGAATTTAAAATTTTTTTTTTATCAAATTTTAAAAATGGGGGATTTGCCAGCAATCTAGGATTGTGTTATGGTTTTGTTAAAGGTGAATTTTAGAAGTTAAAAGCTTTTTGATCAAGAAGGAAGATTTACTTAAATTTTGATATTTTTGGCATTTGTTTGACAATTCATTTTGCTAAAAATAAGGGGGTATGGTATACTTTGTAGGGTGAATGTTATGGCAAAATATGATGAATCATCGATAAAAATTTTGGAAGGTTTAGAAGCAGTACGAAAAAGACCAGGGATGTATATTGGTTCTACGGATAAAAGAGGTATGCATCATTTGGTTTGGGAAATTGTAGATAATGCGATTGACGAAATTATTAATGGCTATGGAAATACCATTAAAATTACCTTACATAAAGATGGCAGTATTACGGTTTTAGATAATGGTCGTGGTGTTCCGATTGGAATGCATGCCAGTGGAAAAAGTACACCAGAAGTTATTTATACGATTTTACATGCGGGTGGAAAATTTGAGGAAGGCGGATATAAAGTAAGTGGAGGACTTCATGGCGTTGGAGCAAGTGTTGTAAATGCTTTGTCTTCATGGATGGATGTTACCATTTATAAAGAAGGAAAAATTTGTAATATTCGTTTTACTGATGGGGGACATGTGGAAATGCCTCTTAAAGTTATTGGTGAATCTAAGAAAACCGGAACATGTGTAACATTTAAGCCAGATCCAGAAATTTTTAAAAATTGTAATTTTTCTTATACAACGATTTGTGAAAGAATGCAAGAAAGTGCTTTTTTACTTTCGGGTGTCACGATTGAAGTAATTGATGAAGAAGATAAAAAAGAAGCAAAATTCCATTATGATAATGGTTTAATTAATTTTGTAGAGTATATTAATGAAGGAAAAAATACATTACATAAAGTGATTCATTTTGATGGAACAAAAAATGGAATTGAAGTAGAAATTGCCATGCAGTATACCGATTCTTATAATGAAAGTATTGAATCTTTTGTTAATAATGTAAAAACCGGTGATGGTGGATCACATGAGGTTGGTTTTAAAACGGGTATTACGAAAGCTTTTAATGATTATGCGAAAAGCAATGGTATTTTAAAGAAAGATCAAAGTTTAGAAGGCGGCGATGTTCGGGAAGGGTTATCGGCGGTAATTTCTTTAAAAGTACCAGAGGCGTTATTACAATTTGAAGGTCAAACGAAAGGAAAGTTGGGAACCCCAGAAGCTAGAAGTGTGACAGAAAGTGTTACTTATGAAAATTTGAAGTTCTTTTTAGAAGAAAATAAGGAAGCTGCTTTAACCATTTTAAATAAAGCGATACAAAGTAAAACGGCAAGAGAAGCAGCTCGTAAAGCTCGTGAGCAAGTAAGAAAAGGTACAGGTAAAAATACGAAAGAACGAGTACTTAGTGAAAAGCTTGCTAAAGCAACTGGTAAAAATTATGCAAAAAATGAACTTTTCTTAGTCGAAGGAGATAGTGCAGGTGGATCTGCTAAACTTTATCGTAACCGAGAAACGCAAGCAATTTTACCGCTTCGAGGTAAGGTATTAAACTGTGAGAAAGCTAGTGAAAATGATATTGCTTCGAATGCCGAATTAAAACAGATTGAATATGCGATTGGAGCAGGTCTTGGAGCAGATTTTGACACACGTGATTCTAATTATGGAAAAGTGATTATTATGACCGATGCGGATGTGGATGGTAGTCATATTCAGATTTTACTAATTACATTCTTTTACCGATTCATGCGTCCTTTAATTGAAGAGGGTATGCTTTATATTGCTACACCACCTTTGTATTCTATCAGTAATAGTAAAGAAACGATTTATATTGCAGATGATGAAGAATTAGAAGTGGTTAAGAAAAAAATGCGTGGAAACTATAAAATTCAACGATTTAAAGGACTTGGTGAAATGAATGCCGATGAACTTTATAAAACTACTATGGATCCTGAAAATCGAAGACTTATGCGGGTAAATCTTACGGATGCAGCTTTAGCAGAAAAACGAATTCATGTTTTGATGGGGGATCATGTAGAACCTAGAAAAGAATGGATTAATGAAAATGTCGACTTTACGTTGGAAGATAATTTTCGAAAATAAATGGTTAATAAAACAGAAATAGGTGAAGAACATGCCAAAGAAAAAAGAAGAAAAAACAATTATAGAAAAAATATATGATTATAGTTTAGAAGAGATTATGGGAACTGGTTTTGGAAGGTATGCGAAAGAAATTATTCAAGAGCGAGCTCTTCCTGATGTTCGAGATGGATTAAAGCCCGTTCAACGTCGTATTTTGTATGGTATGTATGCTGCTCATTTTACTTATGATAAACCTTATCGAAAAAGTGCTCGAGCTGTGGGAGATATCATGGGAAAATATCATCCCCATGGAGATTCTTCCATTTATGATGCGTTAATACGTATGAGTCAGCCATGGAAAATGCGGGAAGTGTTTATCGATATTCATGGAAATAACGGAAGTATTGATGGTGATGGTCCAGCAGCAATGCGTTATACGGAATCAAGACTTTCTAAATTTGCAGAAGTCATGCTTGTTTCCATTAATAAAAATACGGTAGAAATGACTTATAATTTTGATGATACGGAGTTAGAACCTACTGTTTTACCTGCTGGTTTTCCTAATTTACTTGTGAACGGGTCAACGGGTATTAGTGCAGGATATGCAACTAATATTCCTCCACATAATTTAGGAGAAGTCATTGATGCGACCGTAAAACGAATTGAAAGTCCAAATTGTAAATTAGAAACGATTATGGAAGTTTTAAAGGGACCTGATTTTCCGACAGCTGGTGTTTTAGAAGGAAAAAATGGTCTTATTGATGCTTATAAAAGTGGTAAAGGAAAAGTTGTTTTAAAAGCAAAAACGGAGATTATCAAAAATGGAAATCATGAACAAATAATTGTTTCATCGATTCCTTATGAGGTAATTAAAGAACAATTAATCAAGAAAATTAATGAAATCCGTATTGATAAAAAAGTGGAAGGCATTAATGAAGTGATTGATGAGTCGGATCATGAAAATTTAGCAAGAATTGTAATTGATTTAAAAAGTGGTGCTAATTCTGAACTGATTTTAAATTATTTACTTAAAAATACAGACTTACAAATTAATTATAATTTTAATATGGTAGCGATTGTGAATCGTCGTCCAAAATTAGTGAGTATTTTAGATATTTTAGATGCCTTTATTACTCATCAAAAAGAAGTTGTACGAAGAAGAACGCAGTTTGATTTAGATCATGCGAAGGCGCGTTATCATATTTTAGAGGGTTTGGTAAAAGCCATTAGTATTTTAGATGAAGTTATTCGGGTGATTCGAGCTAGTAAAAATAAAAGTGACGCCATTGATAATTTAGTTAAAGAATTTGATTTTACTTTTGAACAAGCGAAAGCAATTGTGGAATTACAACTTTATCGTTTAACTAATACTGACATTGTTGAAATTGAAGAAGAAATGAAAAATTTAGAGAAAAATATTTATTTATGGACACAAATTTTGAACAATGAAGAAGCGTTAAAGCATGTGATGAAAACGGAACTTAAGTTGATTAAAAAGGAATATGGCAATCCAAGAAGAACAGAGATTCGTGATGAAGTCACAGAAATTAAACTTGATATGAAAAGTATGATTCCGAAAGAAAATGTCGTAGTTGTTGTTACTAGTGAGGGATATGTGAAACGAGTAAGTCTTAAGAGTTATGCTTCTAGTAATGGTGAGGAAACGACATTAAAACCTGGGGATTATGTGACTGGTTTGTATCAAACAACGACATTAGATTCTTTAATTATCTTTACTAATTTGGGAAATTATTTATTTATTCCAGTGCATAAAATTCCAGAAGCAAAATGGAAAGAACTTGGTAAGCATATTAATCATGTGGTAATGCTTCAAACCGATGAGAAGATTGTTGCAAGTTGTCTTTATGATTCTAAGAAAAAGATAGTGACTGTTACGAAAAACGGAATGATTAAGAGAACGTTAATGAGTGAATATGAAGTGACAAGAACTTCCAAAGCTATGATGGCAATGAAATTAAAAGAAAATGATGAAGTTGTGCAAGTTTTTGAGGAACAAAGACAACTTATGATTGTATCAAAGTTTGGCTACTATGTTAATTTTGCTCCAAGTGAAGTTCCTTTAGTTGGCGTACGGGGAAGTGGAGTTAAAGCAATTAATTTAAAAGATGATGAAGTTATTTGTGCTTTTGGTTATGATACTTCGGATTATCTTGATGTTATTACAAATCAAAAAACGGCAAAACGTTTAAAGGTTGAGGAAATTAGTGAAACGGGCCGGGCAAAACGTGGTAATACTCTCATGAAAAAAGTGAAATCAGTGAATTATGAGATCTTAAATGTTATTCCAATGAACTCTAGAGATATTTTGGTTTTAAAATCGGATAGTGAACTAAGAGAGATAAAAAATAGTGAAATTGCTATCATGGACATTACGAGTACTGGTTCTAATATTTCGAAATATCCAATTGATGCCGCATTTAAAAAAGTAGAGATTTTTGAAAATGATTCTAAGGAAGTAGAAAAGAATGAAGTTTTACCATCTCCGAAAGAAATGACGATCGAAGATTTTATTGATGATTTTAAACTTTAAGAATAAAAATCACTTTTTACAACTACAATGTAATAGGTGATTTTTTTATGAATAAGAAAGAGGAATTTAAGTTATTTGCATCACGACATCCCGAGCTTGTTCATCATGTTAAAACAGGGGATATGAGTTGGCAAAAATTTTATGAAATCTATGACATTTATGGCGAAAATGATGAGGCATGGCGCGATTATTTTTCCCATGATCAAGATACTGTGAGTACTACTGCCACTACTTCTTCTGGAAATTTTTCAGATTTTACCGATAAACTAAAAAATATTGATATGAATTCCATTCAAGAACATATTAAAACAGCTCAGAAAGCACTTAATTTGGTTTCTGAATTAACTTCTAAGGGAGCCGAAAATATCAGCTCAGTAAAAGGACCTGTAACCCCTCGTCCATTGAATAAATTTTTTGAGGATTAATTATGGAACTTGATATTCAAATGAAACTAAAACAAGAGAAAAATATGTATCAATATTTAAAAGAAAATTCGTACTTTATTAAGGATTTGAATCGTAATAGTCAAAATTACGAAGCTTTTCTTAATGCGATGAAAGATTTATATCGTCTTAGAACGACGGATAAAATTAGTGATGCAATTGATAATATTGATTTAATTAGTAGTTTTTTGGGGGCGTTTAAATCTTAATTTAGCTTTTCTCTTTTTTTCCCGAAATCTTAGTTGACTTCGTTTTCGTAAATGAGATATAATACTTATAATAGTAGAAAGAGGTTAGGGTATGAGAAAGCAAAGATTGAATCAGAGAGGTTTTACTTTAATTGAGTTATTGGCTGTTATCTCTATTCTGGCCATTTTAATGTTACTTGCCACAAGTAGTGTAACTTCAATTATTGCTAGTTCTTCTAAGAAAGCATTTGTTATTGATGCCCAAAATGTTGTCGAAAATGCGAAGATTGCTTATACCGATTCTTTGTTAAATGGAAGTACAACTGGAACGCATTTTTGTATGCCACTGGATTATTTAAAAGGAAAGTATGTTGATAAAATTGGAGAAGCTTATACAGGTAGTGTTGAAATTAATATTTCGGGAGGAATCGCTACTTATACCATATGGCTTTCTAACGGTAAATTTCAAGTAGAAGGGGCAGAGTATTCGAAAATTGAAGCACAAACGGTTGATTTTGCTACAAATGCTTCTACTACTTGTGATGGCAATGGAACAATTGTAAAAAAATAGACTTTGGGAGTCTTTTTTTCTTGATGGGAGGATTTTTATGTTACTTGGTTGTCATGTGTCGTTTTCGGGTGATGGTCTTTTGGGAAGTGCTAAACAAGCTTATCTTTATGG
Organism: Bacilli bacterium; assembly: GCA_022793555.1. Classification (GTDB taxonomy): domain Bacteria; phylum Bacillota_I; class Bacilli_A; order RF39; family UBA660; genus MGBC162267. Next base: position 6,969 of record JAAWDB010000152.1, on the reverse strand, counting down.
CGCAAATACTTTTATGTTTTATACTGGAGCACCGCAAAATACAATGCGAAAGCCTTTGGACGATGAATATATATTACAAGCTCAACAATTTATGAAAAGTCATGGGTTTGATATTGAAAATGTGATTTGTCATGCTCCTTATATTATTAATTTAGCCAATCAACAAGATATGGAAAAATGGAATTTTAGTATAGCCTTTTTACGTCAAGAAATCGATCGTTGTTTACAAATGGGAGTTAAAAAAATCGTAGTGCATCCAGGGAGTGCAGTTGGCATTACTCATGCTGAGGGAATATCTCATATTATTGAGGCCATGAATGAAGTGGTTTTAGATAAAGATATTTTGATTCTTTTTGAGACAATGGCGGGTAAGGGTAATGAATGTGCTGGAACCCTTTTGGAAGTAAAACAACTTCTTGATGGCGTAAAAGAGACGAATAAATTTGGGGTTTGTTTAGATACTTGTCATTTAAATGATGCTGGTTATGATATGACGGATTTTGATTCCTTTTTAGAAGAATTTGATGAAATAATTGGTCTTGATAAAATTTTCTGCGTCCATTTAAATGATAGCAAAAATGAACGAGGAAGTCATAAAGATCGACATGAGAATATTGGCTTTGGAACGATATCTTTTGAAGCCCTTTTGGCGATTCTTTATCATGAGAAATTAAAACATGTACCTAAAATTTTGGAAACGCCTTTTGTTAGTAAAACGAAAGAGGATAAGAAACGTGAATATCCTCCTTATCGTTTTGAAATTGAAATGTTAAAGCAAAAAAAATTTAATCCACTATTATTGGATCAAATTCGTGATTTTTATAAAAACGCTTGATATTTTTTGATATATTCTTTTATCAAAGAATTAATTTTGACGTAATTTTCTTCAGTAAACTGATTGCGATATTTTTCAAGTTGAAATGCATTTGGATTACTTAAGATAATACGCCAATTTTTTTTAACGAAATCATATGTGAAATTTAATTCTTCTTCGTTTAAAGAAACGTTATTTTTGATGGCAAAATTTTGCACATCTTCTTTTTCTAATCTAGACATATATCTATCGATTATGTTAAACATTGTATCACCTAACTTATTGTATGTTTTTTTTCTAAAAAAGAATACTAGTAAGGGTGAGAAAAATGAAAAAACGTTCCAATTTTGGTTATTATTTTGTACTTTTGGTGATTTTTGGTTTTCTTTTTTCTCGAATTCTTTATTTAAACTATCAGAATCATGATCATTATCAAAATTTATTAAGGGCGCAAACCGAAATTTATGTTTTGGGAAGTAGTGCACCAAGAGGAAGAATCTTAGATACTAAGGGAAAGGTATTAGTGGATAATACCTTAATTAAACAAATTGCTTATCATAAATCCTCATCCATTCGTTTTGAAGATGAAATGGAGATTGCGGAATCGTTACTTCGCATTTTTGAAGTAGAAGAAGCGAATGAAACACGGTTAAGAGAGTATTTTGTTCAAAAAAACAAAAAAGTTGTTGAGGAATATATAACAAATGAAGAAAGAAAACTATATGAAGAACGAAAATTATCGAGTGATATTTTAGAAAAATATAAGCGGGAACGTATTCCTTTGGAAGTTCTTTCTTCTTTATCGCATCATGAAAAAATGCTAGCAGAACTTTATGCTAGAATGAATGAGGGTTATGCTTATCAAAATAAAATTATATTAAAAGAAGCGGATGAACAAATTGTTGCTAAAATATCCGAAAAAAATATAATGGGTGTGTTTGTGCATGAAAGTTGGAAAAGGGTTTATCCTTACGAAGATACGCTAAAGAGTTTTTTTGGATCGGTTCAAGTTGGTATTCCAGTTGAAAAAAAAGAAGAATATTTACAAAAAGGCTATGCCCTAAATGATACGGTAGGAATTAGTTATCTGGAAGAACAGTATGAGGAATATTTGAAAGGAGAAAAAGCGATTTATTTTGTAAATGCTGATAAATCTTTAACTTTATATCAAGAAGCTAAACGAGGAAATGATTTGGTTTTATCGATTGATATTGATTTGCAGTTAATGCTTGATGCGACATTAAAAGACACTTTGTTACGAGTAAAAAAGATGCCAAATACCGAATTTTTAAAAGAGAGTTATGCCATAATTGGGGATCCAAGTACAGGAGCAATTTTAGCTATTTCAGGTGTTCGTCTTTTAGAAGGGCAAGTGCAAACTTTTCAAGAAGTTTCTTTGAATACTGTACTTTCTTCTTTTACGGTTGGAAGTATTGTAAAAGGTGCTAGTCATACCGTGGGATATTTAAATGGCGTTATTGAACTGGATAAAAAAATAAAGGATTCGTGTGTTAAATTGTATTTAAATCCTGAAAAGTGTTCTTATAAAGAACTTGGGTATCTAGATGATATTACGGCTTTAAAGTGGTCGAGTAATTATTATCAATTTTTAACAGCAATTAAGTTAGCTGGAAAAAAGTATTCTTATAATATGAAGTTGGATGCAGGAGAAGATGTATTCCAAAAATATCGTTCGGTTTTTTCTTTGTATGGTTTAGGAAGTTTAACGGGTATTGATATTCCGAATGAAAAAAATGGTATGATTGGTAAAACGATAAGTGATGATTTACTTCTTAATTTAACGATTGGACAATATGATACTTATACGCCAGTGCAGTTATTACAATATATGAATACGATTTCGAATAATGGAAAACGTTATTCATTGTCGCTTATGAAAGAGATAAGGAATAATCAAAATGAAGTAATTAAATCTTATACGCCTTCTTTATTATCGGAAGTCCCTTTAGATACTCCATATTATGATCGTATTCGAGAGGGGTTTCGTCAAGTGCTTTATAACGGAACTGGTTCTGGTTATATTAGTAGAAATATTTCCGCTTATGGAAAAACGGGAACGAGTGAATCGTTTTATGATGCCAATGGTGATGGAAGGGTTGATACGAAGACGATTAGTTCTACTTTTGCAATGATAGCTCCTTCTAAAAATAAATCTTATAGTTTAGCAATTGTTACTCCTAATTTAAGTCATTATGAAGGGGTTAAAGATTATACTGCGCCTTTTAATCGATATATTAGTACTAAAATGAGTGAATATCTTTTAGATTATGAAATGTCATAAAAAAGTTCTATTTTTAATGTTATTAATCGTAAAATACAATTGACTTTTAATGTTTTTGTGGGTATTATAAATCCGTTTTATGGGGAGGGGATTTTATATCATGAAACAAATTCGTGAACAATTAGTTCGTTATGCGAAAGAAAAATTGAATTTTAAAAAAAGTCTTAGAAATACTTTCTTTGCATCAGCATTTTTAGGAGTAGCTTTTAGTTCAGTTTTAAGTGGTAAAGCATATGCAGCTACTACTGAAGAAAGCGTAATTCTAGAGCATGAGGAGAGTAATTCTCACAAATTAAGTAAGAGTGAATCACAAGATAGTAAAATATTTACTATTGGAGAAAAAGTTTATCCAGTATCTGGGGCTAAGGTTTATAGTGATGAGTATTTACTGATGAATAACAAAGAAGCTAAATCTATGCGTTATCCAAAAGAGGCAAAAGAGATTTCTGGTTTAGTATTTTTGGTTAATGAAGAGCCAAAGGTTATTACTAATAAGGATAAAATTAGTGAATATCAAGCTAAATACGCTTTTTGTGGTTATTTAGTTAATGGTGTAGAGGGCTTTATGAGAGCTGAAGATGTTTTTGGTTTAGAAGAAACTATAGAAAAAATTACGAATTCTACGAAAGAGGAGTCTGTTTTAGATGAAATGCCAGAAATGATCGAAGCAACACCATCTGAAGCAGCTACGGTATCAGAAGCTACGATGGCAACACCAGCAGAGGTAGCAACAAAATCTGAGGTTAAAGTGGCTACATCATCTGAAGTAGCAACAGCATCAGAAATCTCTTTTTATGATCAAATGAAAAATATTTATCGTATTAATGATCAAGTTTCTATTAAGCCAACTGCTAAGTTTTATAATAGTTTAAAGAGAATGAATGAAGGAAAAAATTCAAAAGTATATCCTAATTTAGATTTTAATAAGGTTACAGGAATTGTAGTAAATGGAAAAGTATATCATGAAAATGATACAGAACAATTAAAAGAATTATTACAATCTAATATGGTTGTTGAAGGATATGAAATTAATCATTTAAGATATTTAGAAGCTGACTTTGTTTATCAAAATGACCATTTACAAATAACTGAAGAGGAGATTGCTTCTCGTTCTACAGGTATTTATAGTGATGCAGTGAAACTTACTATTTTGCCAAACGCCAACATTTATTCTTCTATGGTAGATATGGCTTTTTCCAAAAATGCTAAAAGTCCATTATATCCTAGTGGAAAAGTTCGAGAAACTAGAGGATTTGTTATGCGTGATAAAGATAATGTCTTTATGGTTAACGATTATGAAAAGGCAAAAGAATATTTAGCTCTTGGTTATGAATTCTGTGGCTATCGTCTTATTAACAATTATTCAAATCAAGAATCTAATAAAGTTACATATGAAGGATTCTTTAATAAAAATAATGTTATTGCTTATGATGAGTACTTAAAACAAGCAACAGCATCAGAAGTTACAATGGCAACACCAGCAGAGGTATCAACAAAATCTGAGGCTAAAGTTGCTACATCATCAGAAGTAGCAACGGCATCTGAAATGAATATGTCTACTCCTTCAGAAGTTAATATTTTAAACAGAATGAATTTAAATTATATTACAGCTAAAAAAGCATATTTAAAGGCATTACAAGAAAGTTTGATCGTTAAAAGATCGGATAATGCTCGTAAATTAATTAAAAATATATAAAATTTTTATAAAAATGCAGACTTAATAAGGTTTGTATTTTTTTTGCAAAAGTTATTTTTTTATTAATGATTTGTGTTATTATTGAGTAGTAATATAAGATCATTTGATAAGAGGAGTAGTCTATGAAAAATAAAAGGGGATTTACTTTAATTGAAATATTGGCTGTTTTTTCTGTTTTAGCTATCATTATGCTTTTAGCAATTCCTGCTTATGGATTGATTCGAGGCAATGTAAATAAAAAAATGTATGAAAATAAGGTGAGTTTAATTCGTGTTGCAGCTGATAATTGGGCTGGAGAGACGGGGATGCTTGTTACTAATGTAGAACACTTAATTAATGAGGGGAAATTGGAAGCGGATAATGAAGCGGGAGATTTTGTAAATCCTATTGATGGGACATCTTTACTTTGCCGAATTCTTCGTATTAAAAAGGATGATAATTTTTATATTTCAGAATTAACTTCGGAAGAAAATTGTGATTATGATTCTTTGCTTAGGATATGAATTGGGTAAGAGTAATGATGTAAGATGTTGTGGTTCCAAATGTGAGGCAGGATGTGATACTGATCATGGTACTGTGGAAGATTATAAGGGAAATAAAAGCATTACTAATAAGCATGCAGGTCAAATTAATGCCTTAATTAATAAGGGATTTGCTAGTGTTGTTGATGATATGTATTTCGCTAGTTGTAAAGGTAGTGAAAGAAGAAGCTGTCCATCATGTAGTAAATATAGTAAGTCTTATTTAACTAGTAAAGAGGATAAATATAAAGGCAAGGGGGCATATGCTTATTTTGGAATTAATTCAGAAAGGTATGGTTCTTCAGACAATTCTATCACTATTCATTCGCAAGGAATGTATCATGCGGGATCATCTCTTGGAAATTATAATATCGTTTATACAGGTTCTAGTAGTTGGATTGAATGTTATGCTATTTATGCACCGATTATTCCTATTATTACGTTACGAAATGATTTAAAGTTCTTTACAGGTGAAGGAACGATTGATAGTCCTTATTCTATAGATTAAATCTCGATAATTAAAATATTAAAATGAATTTTAAAATTTATTCTTTGTAATTTAAGTCGATTAAGGTATAATAAAAATATTTATTAGGAGTTCTTTTTATGCCAAAAACTAAATATTTTTATCAAGGTATGCCATTAATTGAATATTGTAGATTACACAATTTGGATTATCCATATATATATGCTAGAATTAGGAGAATGGAGAAAAATAAAATTGTTATTACAGAAGAAATCATGCATGAAATCGTAAGTAAGGCAAAAAGAAAGATGAAAGTCTATATGTTTAAAGGTATGCCTTTAAATACGTATTGCAAAAAATTTAATATTTCATATAAAAGAGTCTATAGAAAAATAAAAAAATTAGAAAGTTTAAACATTGTAATTAGTGAAGAAATACTAGAAAAAATAATTAAGGCGGTTCAAAATACAACTACTTTTCAAATTATATATTATTGGGAGGGAATGCCATTAATTGAATATTGTAAATTACACAATATCCCTTATGATGACATTCTTTGGAGAATAAAACATGATGATCGTGATGTTTCTCTTTCAATAAAGATTGGAACAGCGATAGAATTATATTTACCAAAAGGCATTAAATATTATGTTGGGGACATGCCATTTATTGAATTTTGTAAAAAAGAAAATTTGAGTTATGATTTGGGAATAAGGCTTCTTCGAAGAAAATATGAAATGCCATATGTTATACAATATTTAAGAAAAAGAAAAGATAAAATTTTACAAAAGGAAATAAAAGAATTTTTATTAACTAATTTAAACCATGAAGATTTATTATTAGATTTTGCTCAAGAAAATCATTTTTCTATTACAAATGTAAAGAATGTCATCAAAGAAGGAATTCCACTTGGAAATGCTATTATGTTAATTTTTTATTTAGGAACAGAAAATGAATTTCATTTAAAAAGCATTTCTATGAAAACCGTAAAAGAAGTTGTAAGTCTTTTAAAGAAAAATGAAAGACTATCTTTGGAAGAGTTACTATTGCTGGATGGGATGGGATTTATTGAGTATAGATATTTTATTAAGAAAGAGATGACTAATCTTATTCGAGCTACTCTTGCTAGGCATATATCTACTTCAGAAGGAATTTATAGAAACGCTTATC
>JAAWDB010000004.1 GCA_022793555.1 Bacilli bacterium | reverse complement strand
TCTCCAAGTGGACCCGCTGGAGTGGGGTCAGCTGAGTCTGGTGCATTACCATCTAATAGTTGGGATGATTTTTTAGAAAACCAAATGCCAGATTTTAATTTTGAATTTATGGATTTTAATCAAGACTTGTTTCAATTTAATTTTGATGCTTTAAATGATTTTAATATGTCTGATTTTTCCATTGGAGATTTTATGAGTTCAATTAATTTTGATTTTTCTAGTTTTGAAAAATTTTCTATGGCTTCAATAGGATCTTTTCAAGTTAGTGCGTTGGGAGTTGCTAATCTTGGTTCGATAAAATTAGATTTAAATATTTTTGATCATTTGGGTACTTTTGATTTTTCGAAATTGGGTAATTTAAATTTATCTGATTTTAATGGAGCACATCAATTGATTTTAAAAGATATTTTAGGAGTTAATGGTTTTGATATTGGTCAATTTAAGGATTTTAATTTATCTAGTTTAAACCTGATTAAAGATTTTGATTTATCTTCGATAACATTAAATCCAGATTTATTAAAATCTTTACAGCAGCAGATTAATTTGGGAAATTTATCTGAAATTGATGTACTTAATGCCCTTCATCAATTTTTTCCTAATACCGCTAAGCTCTCATTAGATGAAATTATGAAACTTTATCAAGTTTCTTTCAATTCGCAAGGAATAGATTCAATTTTAGGTTTTAATTTAAATGGGTTATCTACAGGTGCGATTCAAGGTATTGGGGTATCATCAGCTTTAGTCTTAGGACTTGGTGCAGTTCGTGGTATTGGATCTTTTGGTGGCGCTGGAAAGAAAACTAATGCCTCTAATACAGGAGTCTTTGAATCTTCTAATACTAAAAATAACGCTTTTTCTTTTTTAGGAGATGCTATTAATGGTACAACTTTTAAATCTTCGGTAGTTTCAGATTCTTTAATAAGTCAAAAAAATGATAATGAATCTTTAGTTAATAAAAGTGAAATTGATCTTCCTATACTTTCTTCGTTAGATCTTAATTATGATGCTATTTTAGAAGATGCTTTCTCTAAATTAAAACAGTTTAATTTAACTAAGAAAACTTCTAACTATTTAGAATTAATAATGGATTATCAATCTCTTTGTTATGTTAAATCTAAGTCAAAAATGAATGAACGAATTTCCTTTTTAATTCCTTCTGTTTTTCCTTTACTTATGAAAAATAGATATTTGTATTACGAGTTAGATCATCAAAGTGTTTATTTAAAAAATATGGATTCTTTTCAAACGTTGCATACATTTATTAATACTAAGTTAAGTGATCGTTTTAAGTGGCTTAATATACAATGTATTTCTCATCATGAATCGTTATGTTTTTGTAGTAAGCTTAATTTAATTGATCAAACTGTAAATTGTGGAGATGTTGTTGTATCAACAAATTTTAAGAGTATTTTTGCTTTGATTGATGAAAAGATAGATGATGTAGCAAATACTTATGATCAAATTTATCTTGATGAGGTGCCAAAGTTTTTTCATAGTGATTTAGTAATTGATGAACACAGTACTTTTTATGATCTTGTTCATGAAAAGTTAGATTCTTTATGTGTTCAAGCTGTTTTGAATAATTTGAGTGTTGAAGATGCTAGAGTTTATCTTTGTAATGTACTTAAAGCTTTAAATTTACCAGATAATCATCTTTATTGTTTTCAAGATTTAAGACGTTTAAATGCTGATAGTGTTTGGGAAACAATATTGATGGTACGTATTGGAAATGGTGATGGTCCATATCATTATTATGCGTGTTATCCAGGTGTTGGGTTAAAGGAAATTTATCAGTCTGATGTAAAAATGCTTTTGCAGGCTGGATATGAGTTAAAGGAGGAATAAAAAATGCAGGAGTTATTACCTATTGGCAGTGTCGTATTATTAAAAGATGGTATCAAAAAGATTATGATTATGGGATATATGGCTATGGAAAAGAAGGACTCTAATAAAATATATGATTATTGTGGTTGTATTTATCCAGAAGGATTATTAAGTAGTGAACAGAGTTTATTATTTTATCATCAACAAATAGAACAAGTCTATTTTGAGGGATATAAAGGTGAGGAATATACTTTATTTCAAACGCAATTAGAGGAAATACAGAAACAATTAGAAAAAACAAATGAATCTATTGATACATTAGAGTAAATCTAGAAAATACTTGTATTTTAAAGACGTGTGTGCTATATTACATTCAGTAGGCACGGAAAGTGTTTTTATTTTGGAAAAATTTGAGGTGAATAAGGATGGCTAAGAAAAAAGAAAAAGTGGAAAAAGTAAAAAAGCAAAAAGAGCATAAACCTGGGTATTTAAAGGAAGTAAAAGGAGAGTTAAAAAAGGTTACTTTTCCTTCTTTTAAAGAAGTTATGAAATATACTTTAGCAACCATTTTATTTTGCGTTGTTTTAGTTGGTTTCTTTCTTTTATTAAATTTATTATTATCAGGATTAAAGGGGATGTTTTAATGGAAAAACTATGGTACGTGGTTAATACTTACAGTGGTCATGAAGAGTCAGTAAAAGAAAAGCTTGAAATGCGTACAGAATCAATGGGAATGCAGGATTATATTTACCGTGTTATTGTTCCTGAGACGACGGAAATTGAAATTAAAGATGGTGTAAAAAAGGAAAAAAAGAAGAAGATGTTTCCTGGATATGTTTTAGTTGAAATGATTATGAGTGATGAAGCATGGTATATAGTTCGTAATACACCTGGTGTTACAGGATTTATTGGATCAAGTGGAAAAGGTGCTAAACCAACACCTTTGTTACCTCAAGAAATTGATCGTATTTTAGCTAATATGGGTATGAGTCGTATGGATCTTGAAAGTGAATTGGCTGTTGGTGATAAGGTTAATATTGTTGATGGTCCGTTTAAAGGTATGATGGGTACCATTGATACGATTGATTTAGAAAATAGTAGATTAAATGTGTTGATCGATTTATTCGGACAAGAGACACCAGTAGAGGTTGAGTTATATCAAGTTAATAAGTGCTAATTATAAAGGGCACTTTTTTTCTTACTTTACATTTTTATTTTGGTGTTATAAAATGGTTTCTTGTGATTTATATGAATAGTCAATTTAATCAAAAAATTAATAAATTTGTAAAACAAATTCCCAATTATCGTACTAAAGATTTGGTTATTTATTATGTTTATCGAAATTTGGCTCCTTTTTTTCAGAGAGATATTTCTTTTTTTCTGGCCAATCCTTCTTTGCAAACTCAATTTTATCAAAATGGGTTTACTATGGATGGAAGTAATGTTGTGTGTCAAACTATATGTAAGTATTATGGTAGAGTATTTAAGCGTATCCATATAGAATTTAAAATTATCACGACGAATGAAAAGGAAGTGCCACATTTTGCAATGATCGTTCATGGAGATAAGGGGTGGTATTTTATTGATCCACTAAAAGATCTTTTAGTAAATCAGTTGGGATGTAGAACGAATTTTTTTGGTGTTAAAACTGATTTTGGTACGGTATCTAAAGAGTATCCAAGCTTAGTGACTTTAGAAGAAGATTATCTTTTTTCTTTGGCTTCACAAACTGGTAATTTATCCTATGGGCATTTTTTTGATTTTTTTATAGAGCTAATTCATCACGAATTTTTTCATTGTAATGATATTTCATCTTTATTAGATGCAAAAGATGATATTTCTCTTATATTAGCTAAACTAAATTTTTGCTCTCAATATCTTATTAATATCCATTCTATTCCTGGTTTATGTGAACGTCGCCAATATTATTCTTATTTAAAACGGCAAATTTTTAACAAATTTGAAAAGAAAAAAGTCAAGATAAGTATTGTTGATTCTTCTTTTCTTCAATTTTCTATTCTTGGTGATAATGGTGAAGAGATAGCTAATTTTCGTGAAGTCTGTGATAATGACTCATTTTATTCTTTAAAACGAATGAAATGATTTTTTGCTTGTAAAGTATAGAATTATGTGATAATATCGATAGTGCGATTATATATTTTATAAGAGCCCTTAAGTGGAAGGGAAAGTGCGGACTTGCCCATACCACTTACACGTGAAGAAAATTTTATAGGAGGTGTCTTTCGTGGCAAAAGAAGTCGTAAAAAGAATTAAATTACAAATCGAAGCAGGAAAAGCTACACCAGCTCCACCAGTTGGAACTTGTTTAGGACCTGCAGGAATTAATATTCAAGATTTTTGTCAAAAGTTTAATGATGCAACTAGAGATAAAATGGGAGATGTAATTCCATGCGAAATCAATGTTTATGATGATCGTTCATTTGATTTTGTATTAAAAACTGCACCTGCTGCGTTCTTACTTAAGAAAGCTGCAAAAGTAGGTAAAGGTAGTAAAAAAGGAGCAAATGAAATTGTTGCAACTATTACTATCGATGAGCTTAGAAAAATTGCTGAAAATAAATTACCTGATTTAAATGCTTATACTGTTGAAGAAGCAATGAATATTATTGAGGGTACAGCAAGAAATATGGGTATTGCTATTAAGGGATTAAATGACCAAGAATTAGCAGAACAAGCTAAAGAAGCTCAAAAAG
>JAAWDB010000151.1 GCA_022793555.1 Bacilli bacterium | reverse complement strand
GTTGGTCTTAAAGATACGAAGAAAACTGTTGTTACTGGAATTGAAATGTTTAGAAAATCTCTTGATTTTGCTCAAGCAGGAGACAATGCTGGTGCACTTCTTCGTGGTATCACTCGTGATGAAGTAGAAAGAGGACAAGTTCTTGCTAAACCAGGAAGTGTTCATCCACATACAAAATTCAAAGCAAGTGTTTATGTACTTACAAAAGAAGAGGGCGGACGTCATACTCCATTCTTCTCAAATTACAGACCACAATTCTATTTCCGTACTACCGATGTTACTGGTGTTATTGAACTTCCTAGTGGAGTTGAAATGGTTATGCCAGGAGATAACATTGATATGACTGTAGAATTAATTGCTCCAGTTGCTATTGAAAACGGAACTAAGTTCTCTATCCGTGAGGGTGGACGTACTGTTGGTGCCGGAGTAGTTTCTGAAATTATTGAATAATAATTTTTAAACAATCCTAGAAATAGGGTTGTTTTTTTTTTGTTATAAGTAATTTATTGATAATTTTATTGCGTTGAAAAAAGTTATCATTCTTGATAGAATTGGTAAAGATAAGGTAGTGATTCTGTGAATAAAAAAGGGTTTACTTTAATTGAAGTTTTGGCCACTATTGCTATTTTAGCTATGCTTTTTGCCATTGGAATTCCGACCTTTTTTGCTGTTTCAAATCATGTTAAGCAAAAAAATTATGAGGATAAAAAGTCTTACGTGCTCAGAAAAGCAGAACAGTGGGCGATGGATACGGGTAGAACCGTTACTAATATTTCTCATTTAATCGAGGAAGGATATTTGGATTCGGATAATGAACGTGGAGATTTTCTTAATCCAGTTAATAACGAATCGATGCTTTGTGATACGATTCGAATTGAAACTATAAATAATCAAGTTATTGCTAATTTTACAGATGAGCGTTATTGTGATTATAAAGAATTGGAAGAAAAATCTACTATTATAAAAATTGTTCAAAAAACTGAGTCAGGAGAAGAATCTCAAGCTGAATGGGTGAAAGATGATGTTATTTTAGAAATTCAATTTTTAAAAGATGAAGATAAAGTACGTTATCAAGATTATGTAACGAGTATTAAGTGGACAGGGAATAACCATGTAGAACAAGTTAATTTAAATCAGGATTTTGAAGAAAAAAAACAATTTATTGTTCATGCTACGCAATTTATGAATATAGAATATGAAGTATCGGTTACTATTCGATATGAAGAAAAAACCTATATATATAAAGCATATACACAGGTGAAAATAGATCGTCAAAGTCCAATTATTTATAAAGATGATGTGGAAATTGAACATTCTGATGAATGGCAAAGTGTTGCTAAAAAAGTGAGTCTTATTTCTTCAGATTATAATGGATCGGGAATTTATGGTTATGTCGCTACGGATTACCCATCATGTAGTACTAATGTAGAAGATTATACACCTCTTCATCGTTCACGTTTTGATATCTTTTTAACACAAGGAGTTCATTACGTTTGTGTTATGGATATGGTAGGTAATATAAGTGATCCTGTAAGTATTGAAATAACTAAGACAGATAATGGTAAGCCAACATTAGGAGATTTTGAAGTGCTATCTTCTTTAATGGGAAGTAAATATTATCAGGAATTAACGCTTCAAATTCCTATTAATGATGGTTTAAGTGGTGTTAGTATGATAAAGTATTGTTTTACTAATCATGATTGTATGCCCAATAAGGTACGTAAGGTGAATGCAGATGGTGTTGGAATTATTGCTTTTGAAGAGGGAATGCCTGTTGCTCAAAAGGTTTGTGTCATTGGCGTAGATCAGGCGGGAAATGAAAGTGATAAAAAGTGTTCCGATTCATATTTATTTGATCCTAGTGGACCTGTTATTTCCAAATTGGTTGAACATAATTATGAAATTTCTTTTGCGGCGGATGATACAGAGAGTAGCATAGAGCGTTTTCAAATTTATTTAAGTGAAGATGGGACAAATTATCGCTTGGAGAAAGAATTAATTACAACGAATACATCTGGTTCTTATTTATTAGAAAAATTAAAATCCAATGTTACTTATTATGTTAAGTTGGTGGTTACAAATCAAGCAGGAATTGCTTCTGAGCAAGTTATTCAATTTACTCCACAATTTCAAATGAAAGATGCAATTAATCAATGTAATGCCAAGAATGGGTATTGTGAACAAGGCGTTTATGTTAAATATGGAGAAAATATATATGTCCTTTATCGGAAAACTACGAATTCTATCTTTGGGGTAAATGTTAGTAATAATATGCGAACTTCGATTATTAATGATTTTTGTTGCGATCAAGGAACTTGTATTGAAGAAAATGTTTATAATACTTCTTGGTCAGGAATTTATAGTGATGGACGAGATAATTCGTTAAAAACATATTATGATAAGTTACCTAGTCCCTCAAAGTATTTAAATTTAGAAAGTTATAGTTTTGGTGTGGTAACTGGATTACCTACGGGAAATTACATTGGCAAGAAAACCATTCAAGCCCGATTTGGGTTACTTGATTTAGGAGAATATCAGAGTATTTATAACAAACCTTATATCAAAGATATTGGAACACTTTTATCAACCGTTTATACCGTATGTTTAAGTAGTGATCATTATGAATGTAATAATGATGTTGATAATATTACAGGAGTATATGCCTTGAATGGTGTTTTAAGAAGTCCAAGTGCAGTTACAGGGGCTCATCATGATATCAATGTTAATGCAGCTATGACAGTTCCTTTTAAAAATACGATTTCGTTTGTTCATGGAAATGGAACTATCGAAAGCCCGTATGTGGTAGAATAGGTGAAAAGATGAAAAAGAAAAATGTTATAATGATCATTGTTTTTTGTGTATTAGTAATAGCACTTATCTTTATTTTGATTTTGTCAAATCAACAACAAAAAGAAGAACAAAGGCAGATTTCTAACTTTTTTAAAGATAAAACTAGTATTGCAGCGAGTGGTGATATTGTTTCGAAGCAAAAAGATGCTGATCAAAGGATATTAGAAACGATGAAAAATAGCAATTGTACTTTTGAGAATCCTTGTGTTCTTGTTAATCCTTATGATATTTCACCACTTACAGCATTAATCATTTATCAAACGGATCATCTTGTAGAGACAGAAGTAATTATTAATCAAGTTAAAGTTACCACAATGGAGGGGGCTACTTCTCATGCGATTCCAATTTATGGTATGGTAGCTGGTATAGAAAATACGGTTTTGTTAAAAAGTGAAGGACAAGAAAAAGAAATCAAAATTGACTTATCTAAAATTTCTAAAAATCATTTGGTAGTGGAAAAGCGTAATGATGAAGCGACGATTAATCAAAATATTTATTTTATGGCTGCTCCAATGGGAACTAGTGCAGTAGCATATGATGGGGAAGGTAAAGCGGTATGGTATTTAACAGAAAAATATACTCTTGATATGGAGTTTTTAGAAAATGGTCATCTGTTACTTAGTAATGGCAATGTGAGTGGGATTCAATATACTTATGATGGTTTTGTTGAAGTTGATTTTTTAGGAAAAATTTATAAAGATTATTCTTTACAAAACGGTTATCATCATGAGCTTATTGCTTTACCTAATGGCTCAATCATTGTTGCTGGTGGCTCTTCGGATGTTGATGCTCCCTATCAGGCTTCATTTGTGTATCAAATTGATGCTAATACTGGAAAAATTATTGATTCGTTTGACGTTTATGATTTATTTTCTTCGATTGATCAAGAATTTGCGGATTCATTAAGTGGGATGAATTTAATTAATAATTCGATTTATTATAATGAAGAGAGTGGGGAAATGATTCTTTCTTTGCGTGGCATTAATAGTATTATTTCACTTAATTATCCTACGAAAGAAATTAATTGGATTTTTGGAGATCCTGAATTTTATTCGGAAAACTTTAAGCCATTTTTACTGAATATAACAGATCAATCTCGTATTCCAAATGGACAACACACGGCCTATTTAACGGAAGAGGGATATTTGAGTGTCTTTAATAATGATTTTGACGCTCTAGATACGACGAATGCAGAATTAATTCATTTTGATAAGAATTATTCTAGTGCAACTTTATATAAAATTGATGGAAAAGATATTAGCACTGTATGGGATTATATAGGAGATGGGAAATCGTTTAATTATGCTTTAGGAAGTTTTATCACTTATCCAGATCGAAGAAAATTAATTAATTTTGGATGGACATATAAAACGGCAGCGTATGTTCCAGGGACAACGATTTATGATTATTTAGGAAATACTTATGCGAGGGTGTTAGAACTTAATGAGAATGACGAAGTAATTTTTAATGCTACGATTGAAGAGGGAGTATATCGGGCGTTTAAGCATTCAATGTATCAAGAGAGAACTTCTCATTATCAAATTTGTGAATATCAATTGGTAGATAATAATTCTAAAACGCAACTTGATGTGATACGAACTCGATCTATTTTTGATGATTTAAATCATGCTATTTCCAATCCTTTTGAGTTTGAGTTAACAAAGAATTCGATTTATTTAAATGTTATGTTTGATAATTCAGAAGTTGTTGATATTTATCTAGTTTCTGAAAAAGATAATAGTTATATTTTCCATTATAAGAAAGAAAATGAAGCTGTTTCATCTAAAATTAATTTACATTTGGATGGTAATTATGCTGTTTATTTAAAAATTAATGATGATTTTTATAATACAGGAAAGATTTTAAGTTTTTAAAAAACACAGATCTGAATTATTGATCTGTGTTTTCTTTTGGTTTTTTTAGTTCGGTTTTATTAAAAATTTTGGCAAGAGTGCCCTGATTTAAAAGATTTTGATATTTTTTTTGATTAATAATAAGATCGTATTCCCCGATAAATTCGTAAATTTTGGGTTTAAATCCTAATTTAAATTCATTTAGTCCATAATAGGGATTTTCTTTAGTAAAGTCTCCAGTCATTCCATTTAAGTCAAAATAACTGTAGTCTTCTTTATAGTTTTCCATAATTTTATAATGTAAGAAATGATTTGGATTATATCTTTTATATTTTCTGTCATAACCACTAATTAAAATTTGAACACGATTTTTGTATTTTACGACAAGTGCACCTGCAATATAAATTTTTTCATGCTTACTATTTTGGTCGGTCGCTT
>JAAWDB010000150.1 GCA_022793555.1 Bacilli bacterium | reverse complement strand
GATTACAAAAGTAATCTTTTTTTTTGACGAAAAAAGACATTTTTTCCTGCATAAAAAATCTTCTACATTCTCATAATCTACATAGAATCTGTTAGGAGGATTTTATATGTTTCACAATTTTGGATTTGAAGTAGCAGAATTACTAGAAATTGCCGAGCAAGAGCGCGTAGAATTACGTCATCCCTATGTTGGCAGCGAGCATTTACTCTTAGCCATTTTAAAACAAGATAAAGAAGTGGCTAAGAAACTAAAAAATGTCGGATTAACCTATGCCAAATTTAGACAAGAATTATTAGATATTATGGGTTCATCATCAAAAGTTCAAGAACTTATTTTATATACACCCTTACTAAAACGTATTTTAGAAATTGCCTTAGAAGATGCCGAAGAAAATAATAATGGTCATGTAACCACTCGTCACTTACTCTTAGCCATGCTAGAAGAAGGTGAGGGAATTGCCATTCGTATTATGATTAGTATGAATATTGACATCGATGATTTATATGATTCTCTAAAGAAAAAGAAATCTTCTAAAAAAGAACGAGATAACCTTGAAATTTATAAAATAGGAGTTGTGTTAAATGATGTCGTAAATAAAGAAGAAGTCGTTGTCGGAAGAGAAAAAGAATTAGATAGTATGATAGAAACCTTACTACGTAAAAAGAAAAATAATCCCCTTTTAGTAGGAAAAGCAGGTGTTGGCAAAACTGCTTTAGTAGAAGAACTGGTTCGTCGCATCGGAAGAAATGAAGTCCCAGAAAGTTTAGAAAACATGGAAGTTATTATGTTAGAAATGGGTTCTTTAGTGGCAGGTACCAAATATCGAGGAGAATTCGAAGAACGTTTAACCAAACTAATTCGCGAAATTATTGAGAATAAGCACATTATATTATTTATTGATGAAATTCATTCCATGGTAAATGCGGGAGGAGCCGAAGGCGCCATTAATGCGAGTGACATTTTAAAACCCTACTTAGCAAGAGGAGAACTAAAATGTATTGGAGCGACAACCACCGAAGAATACTACAAATTTATTGAAAAAGATAAAGCCCTAAATCGTCGTTTCGAAATTATTCATCTAGAAGAACCAACCCTTGAACAAACGAAAGAAATCTTGCTGAAAGTCAAAAAGGAATATGAAAATCATCACCGAGTAAAAATTAGCACACAAAATATTGACGATATTCTAAAACTAGGAAATGATTACTTATTTAGTGCTCAAAATCCTGATAAGTCTTTAGAACTCCTAGACTCTGTTTGTGCCAGAGTAAAAACAAAAAAAGAAAAAAAGACGAATAATCCTGAAAAAAAATTACAAAAATTAATACCAAAGAAAGAACAACTGATTCGGGAAGGTAACTTTGAAGAAGCACTTTTATTAACCAAAGAAGAAAATCGTTTAAAAAATGCCAGTCCATCCAAAAAACGCTTAACAACCAAAATCGAAACCAAAGATATTATGGAAGTCATTGAACAAAAAACAGGCATTCCTTTATTAGAATCCAAAGAAGAACGTCTAGCAAAAATAGAAACTCAGTTAAGAAAAACGATAATTGGTCAAGATGAGGCATTAACAAAAATCATGGCAACATTAGGGAAAAAAAGATCGCCCAAACGTCCTCTTTCTTTTCTCCTTTTAGGACCAACGGGGGTAGGAAAGACCGAGACCGTAAAACAAATATCCAAGGCTTTCAATCAAAAAAACAATTTAATTCGTTTAGATATGAGTGAATTCTCACTCGATACCTCAATCCACAAACTTATTGGTACTCCAGGTGGATATGTGGGCTATGGCGAACCATACTTATTTCAAAAACTAAAAGAAAATCCTTATCGCATTATCCTCGTTGATGAATTAGAAAAAGCGGGAAGTCGTGTTTGGAACTTATTCCTTCAAATATTAGATGAAGGCTTTATTACCGATTCGATGGGGGAAAAAATCTATTTTGATAAATCGATCATTTTTATGACTTCGAACCTAGAACAAAAAGATTGCGTCGGTTTTGCCAAACGAGATAACAAAGAGCTGGAAGAAACTTTATCCAAAGAATTTTTAGGAAGGTTCGATGCCATTATCAATTATCAAAAAATTACCAAAGAAATCGCTCTCGAATTTATGAAACGTCAAAAGAAAACTTCTGAGCAAATAGAAAAGATATTACAAGAATCGGATTATGAACAATATGGACTAAGAAATCTTTCTTTAATGGTAAATCGTTTAGATAAAGACTTTCAGACCAATTAATTTAGGATTGAACTAAGAATTCATTAATGATAAAATACTAATGTAGTGTATATAAAAATTGTGCACAAGATAATTTTTGCATTACAAAGAAAACCAATATTAAAACGTCTTAGTCAAAGTAAGATGAAAAAAGAAAATAACGATCATTAGGGTGGTTATTTTTCTTTTGCCAAATTTATGCTAAAATAATGATAGATTGTTTATGTAACAATCATTACACTTTTTTTCCTGTTATTAAATTTTTAATGATCCGATCGAATAGAATAAACTAGAAAAGGAAAGATAAAATGAAAATATATAATACTTTAACCAGAACTATCGAAGAATTCATTCCAAGAGAAGAAGGAAAAGTAAAGTTTTATACCTGTGGACCAACGGTTTATCATGACCAACACATTGGCAATATGCGTAATTATATTGGTCATGACATATTAGATAAAACCTTACGTTACCTAGGATATGATGTTTTAAGAGTGATGAATATTACTGATGTCGGTCATTTAACTAGTGACTCAGACTCAGGAGAAGACAAAATGGTCAAAAGTGCTCAAAAACAACATAAAACCGTTTTGGAAATCGCGGAATTTTACACCGAACAATTTATGAAAGATTTTAAATTATTAAATAACCGTGTTCCAGATATTATAGCACCAGCTACAAAGCACATTGATGATTACTTTAAAATTATTGAGAAATTGCTCGCTACGGACTATGCTTACATAGCAGGAGGAAACGTTTATTTTGATACCTCAAAGTTGAAAGACTACTACCAATTAACCAATCATAAAGAAGATGAGATGGTAATTGGGGCCCGAGATGGAGTAGACTTTGATGCAAGTAAAAAAAATCAAGCTGATTTTGTTCTATGGTTTACCAAATCAAAATTTGAAAGCCAAGAATTAAAATGGGAAAGTCCATGGGGGATAGGTTACCCAGGGTGGCATATTGAATGCTCAGGAATTAGCTTACACTACTGTGGAGAATACTTAGATATTCATGGTGGAGGTGTTGATAACATATTTCCACATCACACTAATGAGATCGCCCAAAGTGAATCATTTCTAGGACACAAATGGTGTAATTATTGGTTTCATAACGAACATTTAATGGACGAAACAGGAAAGATGAGTAAAAGTAAAGGTGCTACCTTAACCGTTTCCCTATTAAAAGAAAAAGGTTATGACCCTTTAGCTTTTCGATTTATGTGCTTAAATTCTCATTATCGTCGTCAATTAGTATTTAGTTATGAAAATCTAGATAATGCCGCTCAAAATTACCAAAAGTTAAAAGCAAAAGTTCAAAGTATTGAACCAAAGGGAAGCCTAGATCAAAAAAAATACGATGAGTATGATCAAGAATTTAAGAAACATTTAAGTAATGACTTAAATACTGCAAATACCATTACGCTAATTTATGATTTATTAAAAAGTGATACCAATGATTTTACCAAATTAGAGCTACTAAAATCTTGGGATCAAGTTTTATCCCTTGATTTAACCAAAGAAGAAAAATTAAGTGCGGAAAAAGTAGCTTACATTGAAGAAAAAATTGCCGAACGTAAACGTGCCAAATTAGAGAAAAATTACGAATTGGCCGATCAAATTCGTGAATCTCTAGAACGTGAAGGAATTTATATACAAGATACACGTGAAAAAACCACATATATAATAAAGTAGGATTGATATATTGAACGCTATAATCTTTTTATTAATTTTAATAATTCCAGCGCTAGCTCAAATGGCTGTATCCCTAAATTACAGCAAATACAAACAAGTCACAAACAAGCAAAAATTAACGGGATATGATGTAGCAAGGAAAATTTTAGATAAACATGATTTAAAAGATATGTACATTGTTGAAACAAAAGGAAATTTAACCGATCATTATGACCCAAACAAAAAAGTCATTCGCTTATCAAGTGATATCTACCATGGAGATACCATCGCTGCGATGGCAGTTGCTGCCCATGAATGTGGTCATGCCATTCAAGATAAAGAAGGTTACGCTTACATGCGTTTTCGTAGTTTTCTTTTTCCCGTTGTTAATATTGCAACTGGCCTTTCTTATGCCATTATTGCTCTAGGACTTTTACTAGAATCACTAAATTTAATCTGGTTAGGAATTGCTTGTGTAGGAAGTGGATTACTCTTTCAAATCGTGACTCTTCCCGTAGAAATTGATGCAAGTTCCAGGGCTAAAAAAGAACTAGATAACCTAAAAATGGCCGATATAAATGAACAACAGGGCGTAAAAAACATGCTTAGAGCAGCCGCTAGTACATATCTTGCTGGGGTCTTAAGTAGTGCTTTAGAACTACTACGTTTAATTATGATTTTAACAAATAGAGAAGAAAGATAGCGAAAAATCGCGATCTTTTTTTCTGTCGAATTTTAAATTGCCAAAAAAAAAATTATGTGTTAGTATTAATAGTAGAAAAGAATAAGGGAGTGGGCTAAGTATGCAAAAAGACTTAATTTTTAAGATCGATACATTAATCGAAATGTCAAAAAGTACCTCAAACATTGACACTTTAAAAGCAGAATTAGAAGAAATAAATGAAGAAATAGAAATCAAAAAAAGAGAACTTGATGAGCAAAGAAAATCAATGCAAGATGAAAAATACATCAAAGCAAGTGATCGAATCATTGATGAAAATATTAAAGTAAGTCTTGAATTAAAAATCCGCAAACTTGAAAGCTCACAAAAAGAATTAGAAAAAGCTTTAAATGAAGCGCTAAAAAAAGAAGATGACGCACATAAAAAGTTAGATGATTTACAAGATAAAATTGCGAAACTAAATCGCTTAATTGAAACCTTAAAAGAAAAACTAGCTTCATTAAAAAATGATCGAGAAAGTAGCGAATACTATAAAAATCTTATTGCGGAACAAGAGAAAAAAAGAAATAAGACAGAAGTAGAAGCTAAAATGGTTGAAGAGGACTATCGTCGTGCTGTAGAAGAATTAACCAATTTAACAACGAAAGTGGAAAATGGAAAACAAACCATTGCGAGTGAAAAAGCAAAGTTAAAAGATACTGAAAACAATTTGGCAAGTAATACTTCTTATATTGATAATACTCTAAAAAAAGAAGATGAAAAACGTCTTTTAGAACTACAAAATAAATTAGAAAGCCTAGAAAATCGCAAAGAAGAAATTCAAAACGATGCGGTAATGATTGGAAACGAAGCGAAAGAACTACTAATTGAAGATGATCGTATGGGTTGCTTCCTGAAAATTAAAGAATTAGTAAATTTATTAAAGAAAAACCCTTACATGGATATTGCCAGTAGAGAAGAATTAGTAAAAGTTTTACAAGAGGCGGAAGAACGAGCAATAAGAGAGCGTGATGAATTTGCTGCACTCTTAGAAAATAAAAAATATGATGGTAATGATACACCTGTTATTTTAGAAAGAGAAAAATATTTAGAAAAACAAAAACAAGACTTAGAAGAAGAATTAACTGAATATCAAAATAAAATCAAAAAAATAGATATGGAAAAAGTTCGTGTTCTTAGCTCTCTATTAAATTCTGCTAATAACATTTATGAAAATTTAAGAAAAGAATTGGCAGAGAACAAACAAGTTATGGAAGCTAGTATCGAAAATGCTACACCTCGTAAAAAAGCTATTTTAAATGCCGCTTATAATAAAAAAGAAGAAGAATTTAAAATCATTCAAAAAATCATTGAATCTTATGAAGAAGAAATGCAAGATTTAATGAAAGACTCAAAACGGATTGCAGAAATTGAAATAGAAAACATTAAAGCAAAAATGAACAAAATTGAAGAAGACTTAAAGGATATTCATAAAAAGACGATGATTTCTTCAAAAGCTAAAGATGTTTTAGCAGTAGAAAACGACAAGACCAAATTAAAAGAGTTAAATGATCAAGTAAAAGAAATTAACATCATTAAAAAATTTACTCAAACGCCAAGTGAGATATATGATGAGGTAGAAATGATTTTAGGATCTTTTGTTTCAAATGATTTAGAAGAAATAGAAGAACCAAAACCAGTAATAGAAGAGGAAGAAAATAATTTTATCAATAACTTTAGAATTACAGCAGAAACAGAAGAAGACGGAAGCTCATTTAAACGAAGTGAAAAAAATAAAGATGTTTTAAATGAAAACATGGTAGCCTCTGATATTATTCAAGATACTAAAGTAGATGAATTAGAAAATATTAATAATTTGAATGAGATTTCAACAACTGAGGGAGAAAATTTAAATGAGCCAGAAATTCAGCTAAACGTTGAATCTTTCCCACCAATAAATGAAGAAAAAACTACCGTAGAAAATACTGAAGAAACAGAAATGAGTAATATCGAACCAGCTTTTGTCGCAGATCCATTTACTGAAAACTTAAATCAGAATATGCCGTTAAATAATGAACCATATCTAGAGAACATGGAACAAATAAGTACACCATCTGAAATGGAAACCATCAACATGGATGAAATAATTCCTATAGGAACAATAAACAACGAGCAACCTAAAGAAAGATGGAAAGTAGTTCATGTTGAATCATTAGATACTACATCTCAAGAACCGCAAGGAACAAATGAGAGCGTTGATAACGTTATGATTAGTGATTTCAAAGATGATGATTATATTGATTTTAATACCCTTTTAAATGGAGGTAATGTATAATGCAAATAAAAATTAATACCATTATTACCTTAGAAAATCAAATGCGTTATGTTGTTTTAAATGAAACCGAATACATGAGTCATCATTATTTTCTAGTCATGGAAATTGACCAAAACAAAGAAGTTGTGCCAACTAATGTAGCAATATTAGAAAGCATTTATGATGGTAAAGAAACTTATGTTGAAAAAATAACTGATCCAGAATTAATGATAACTTTAACAAATATCTTAAAAGCGCAAGTTTAAGCGCTTTTTTTCATATTGACTTTTTGCTATAATAAACTTAATTAGGAAGTGAAAAAATGATTAAATATGAAACTAACTCGAAGTTAGTAAAACCTGGTAATATTTTTGTAGCAATAAAAGGTCATACTGTCGATGGCCACGATTATATCTCTGATGCTGTTAAAAATGGTGCAATAAAAGTTATTGCTGAAAAAAACATCGAGTGTAATGTTCCTATAGAAGTGGTTAAAAGTACCGAAGACTATTTAAAAGAAAAATTGTTAGAAGAATATAGTAGCAAATTAAAAAATTTAAAAATTATTGGTGTAACTGGAACTAATGGTAAAACAACCACTTGTTACCTTACTTATCAACTACTAAGAAAATTGAAAGTAAAAGTTGCTTATATGGGAACAATTGGCTTTTTTTATGAGGATATGAAAATAGAGCTTCCAAATACAACTCCAGATATGTTAACAACATACAAGCTATTAACAATGGCCTTAGAAAAAGGATGTACTACTATAGTGATGGAAGTTAGTTCTCATGCCATAAGTTTAGAACGAATTGCTGGCTTAGAATTTTTAATCGGAGCTTTTACCAATCTTACTGAAGATCACTTAGATTATCACAAAACTATGGAAAACTATTTAGAAACAAAAGTAAAAATGTTAAACTACATGAAACCTGAAGGCATATTTCTTGTCAATAATGATGACAGAGCAAGCCTAGAATTTATGAAAAGTTTTAAAAATACAAAAACATTAGGAGTTAACGCCAACGATTATAGAATAAAAAATTATTCAGTACATCCAGCAGAAACCAAAATTTCTATAAATTATCATCAAGAGCAATATGATATTTCTACCAATTTAACTGGTATGTTTAATGTTTATAATTATATTACTGCTCTTTCTATATGTCATGAATATGGATTTGATATTCCAAGTATTATAGAAATAACTAAAGACATTTATCCACCTAAAGGCAGATGTGAAACATACAAAGTTAAAAATGGTTATGCAGTCGTAGATTATGCTCATACCCCTGATGCTGTTGAAAAAGTAATTGAATCTTACAAAGAGCTTTCAAAAAAACGTATCATTACTTTAGTAGGATGTGGTGGAGATCGTGACCCCATTAAACGTCCAATTATGGGTCATATCGCCTCAGAAAAAAGTGATTATGTCATTCTAACGAGCGATAATCCTAGAACAGAAGATCCGAAAAAAATTATGGAAGATATTTTAAAAGGAATAAAAAAAGACAATTACGAAGTAATTTTAGATAGAAAAGAAGCGATCAAAAAAGCCCTTGATATGATTGAAGAAGAGGATATCGTATTAGTTTTAGGAAAAGGTCATGAAGATTATCAAATTATTGGTCATGAAAAAATTCATTTAGATGATAGTGAAGAAATTCAAAAATATAATAAGGAAATAAGAAAAAGCATGTAAATTATTACATGCCTTTATTTTAACTTATCGTACAAAGTAGAATTATCAAAATCCTTATCCATTAGAAATTCATGAATAATCTCTTCTTGATTTTCTACAGCAATTTCTTCAATGCGGTCAACCCGACACTTTTCACTGATTAAAATTGCTTCGATTTTTTGAACAGCATTTTTGACTTCATCATTTACAACAACATAGTTATATTTTGTAATTTCATTAATCTCTTGATAAGCGACTTGAAAACGCTTAATAATTTGTTCATTATTTTCTTTTCCTCGAGCTTTAATGCGCCGTTTTACTTCCTCCATACTAGGAGCCATAATAAAAATCAAAATGGTTTCGGGAAACATTTCCTTAACTTGTTGTGCACCTTTAACATCAATTTCTAAAATGACATCTTTACCAAGTTCCAACATTTCTCGAACTTCTTTTTTTGGCGTTCCATAATATTTTCCATATTGTACATTGGCGTATTCTAAAAAATCTCCATTTTTTATTTTTTCTTCAAATTCTTCTTGGGTAACAAAGAAATATTCTACGCCATTTTTTTCTCCTTCACGCATAGCTCTAGATGTATACGATATAGATAAACCTAAATTTTCATTTCGTTTTAAAAGTTCTTTTACAACAGTACCTTTACCAGCACAAGTAGTTCCTGAAATAATAATTAAACTACCTTGCTTTTTTTGTTTGATCATAACAATCCCCTTTCTTAATTATCGTATTATAACACTAGAACACAAAAAATAATAGCAATTTTAACGTTCTATTAGAATACGAGAATAATCTCCTTGGGTAACTTGATAGTTCTGACAAATATAATGAAAAAATAGTGGATCCAAAACCTTATCCTCTTCATGAGAAAATAAAGCTAAAGTGGCATTCCATAAATCAGATCCCTTTGTAATATTGACTTCCCTTAAAATAGCATAAGCATTTTGCATAGAAAAACACATTAACTGAGGCAAAAAAATTCCCAGAAAGTAATGATAAAACCAAGAATAAAAAGCCAAAATATTGTATTCTTTCCAAAAGAACTTCTCATCTTGATTATAATAGGTTTGAAAAATATTGCGTGAAATCAAGGGATCCAAAATCTTATCAGCATAAAGATCTAACATATATGGAAAATTATGCCCTGTTTGGATTCCATCATTATCAATAAGGATAACTTGATGATTATGATCTTGATAAAGAATATTTCCTTCTGTAAATAAATCAGGAAAAACATAGCCTGTTATAGAACCATCAAGGATCACAGTAATTAGACTTTGTATAAAATTATCCCATTTCGCTAAATCTCTATCCCACTCCAACTTTAAATGGTTTAAACTTTTTCCTTGAACGATTGGTGTCCGATAAGAAAAAAATAAGCCATTTTGATAATAAATATCAACTACGGGATTAATTCCTTTACTTTGATTTTTCTCATCCATCATGAATTCTAAATTCTTTTGTACGCGTCCATTTAGGTTAGCTAAATTTTGTTCCTGTAAAGTCTTATAATAATAATTTTTATCTTTTCCGATTTTCCAGAATCCAGTACATTTAGTTTGCTGGATATCTAGAAAAGATAATTCCCTGTAATTCTTTTTTGCCATATTCTTCTCCCCCTAAAAATTAGCGCTATTATAGCAAGAAAAAAGAAAAAAGTACAATTTCTTAATGGGGGATAATTCATTTTTTTCTAAGAAAAAACTTTGCTTTCAAATTATTTTGAGATATAATAGTTAAGAAATGAGGAGGTAATTTATGGAATTAAAAGGAAGCAAAACAGAAAGTAATTTAATGGCAGCTTTTGCTGGCGAAAGTCAAGCTAGAAATAAATATTCATATTATGCATCTCAAGCTCGAAAAGATGGTTATGAACAAATTGCTGCTATTTTTGAAGAAACAGCAAATAATGAAAAAGAACATGCTAAAATGTGGTTCAAAGAATTAAATGGTGGAAAAATTCCAGATACATTAACCAATTTAAAAGATGCTGCAAATGGAGAAAACTTCGAATGGACAGACATGTATAAAAATTTTGCAGAAGTTGCTCGTGAAGAAGGATTTGATGCGATTGCTCGTTTATTTGAACAAGTTGCTGAGATTGAACGTCATCACGAAGAAAGATATCTAAAACTTGTTGGAAATATTGAAGATAATTTAGTGTTCCAAAGAGGCGAAGAAAAAGTATGGATTTGTAGAAATTGTGGACATATTACGGTTGGAGAAAAAGCTCCATCTGTTTGTCCAGTTTGCAAACATCCACAAAGCTTTATGGAATTAAAAGCTGAAAACTATTAAAAGAAAATTTACGATGAAACATCCCAAGTAGTTTTATAACATCTAATTTAGAGAAAAAGTAACAAGGCTGAAATTACTTTTAGATCATGTTTAAAATGAAATTCAAATGTGGAGTAAAATCGTTTGTTACGTTATAACTACAAAGCGCTAGTAAAACTAGAACTTGGGT
>JAAWDB010000149.1 GCA_022793555.1 Bacilli bacterium | reverse complement strand
GGGATCAATCATGAATTGTTCATCCATCCAAATAATGTTTTCGTCTTGTTCTATGCCTATTGTTGAAGTTGGACTTAGATTTTTTAATGTAAGCATAACGAATGTTGTTGAATGATGAATAGGTTTTGCTATATTTTCTTCTAAATCAAACCTTTTTTCAATTAAAGCATCTATTTCATCAAAATAATGTTGGTCATAACATGGAATTTTTGTACAACGATATTTTTTTATCAATTCAATAATTTCTATGAATTGGGCATTTTCTCTTAATAAAAAATCAGAAAGATGAAAAAATGATAAGTGTAAATGGTTTAAAAGGACAGTATCTTTGTTTTGAAGGTAAGTTTTCCAAGTTTTAGATGTCATAATATTTGGATGATTTTCGAGATATTGGATTGGTAATTTTTTGTCATTGATTTCTCTTGATATTTCACTTAAAGTTTGTTCATTGGTATTTTGTAATATTTCTAAGAAAGAGGGATGAGAGGGTGTAAAAAATGTAAATTCCTTTTTTTTCAGTTTTTTTATTGTTTTTTGTAAATCGTCAACCGTCATCTCTTTTTTGATTTCTTCTATAATTTCTTTTGAAGGGAGAGGATAATCTAAACTTAGAAAAATCCATTCTACAGTATCAATTTTATCTTTTAACTTTTGAAGTTCTAGTTCTTTTTCTGTAATAATTCTTTCATTGTGTTTTATGATTTGTGATAAGATATCATTTGGTAAGCTTAATATTTCTGATACTTTAATAAATTCTTTAGGATTTTCTCTTAGTCTTTTTTTCAAAAATCGTAAATTAATTGTCGATTCGTTCCAAAGTTCGGCCATGTCTTTTTCCTCTTTTCGTAGTCAATAGTTCCATAATTGTTTCGGTTATTTTTGCTTGTTCTTCTAAGTAATAAGGATTACGTGCTAAGGTTGTGTAATTTGATTCTTGTTCTTCTAAAATTTTATTTAAACGTTTTAAATCTTCTGAATATTTTTTTTGACTTGTGTAATTCTTAATAAAACAAGACAAAATTAAAAATGTGTTTTCATTAATTTGTTTAAATAAAACTCTAACTTTAATTTTTCTTAATTCGTTATATTTTTTATAGCTCAATGATTTAAAACCTAAAAATGTTCCATTTTTAATGGATAGCAAAGTCTCTTTTAATAAGTCATAGAATTCGATTGGTATGTCTTTGGTAATTTCTTCTAACGGAATGATACGACCGGATGAAGATGTGAGATAGATTAAGTTATTATGATTTATGGTTTGTTCTTTTGTTTGTTCCGGTTTTTGATAGTTTTTAATCCATTGAATTTTGGAAAGAATTTCTTTTATTTCTTTTTTGCATTCTGCTTGTTCTAATAAATTACCTTCTAAGGCAATTTGATTGTAACTGGTTGCTTCTTCATAAAGTAGGGTGATAAGGTGTTTTTTGGCTAAATCTAAGTCGGGTGCACTATGTAGGTATTTTTGGAGGTCTTGTAGATTCAAAAATATATTTAAGGTTAGTGGTTCATTCCGTTGTTTCTCTTTGATCTCAGAAACAGAAGATGTTAATTTTTTATCATTATTTGCATCTTTTTCTCTTTGAAAACAATTTTGTAAATTTGCAATTTCTTTTGATATTTCTTGATATCTTTCCACTTGTCTTTTATACTGTTCTAAAAGCAGATTTTTATCAGGTATAATTTGTGAGTCAGATTCTATTTTTTTGGCTTTTCTGTTTCTTTCGACTAATAAACGAGCCGCTGCAAAACTCATAAAGTTTACCTCCTTTTTTGAAAAAAATTAGTGTTATCATAACAAAAAAGTTATAATAGTTCAAGGATTGGTGAAAAAAGTGGAAAAAGAATTATTGAGTCCAGTGGGCAGTATGGAAGCATTAAAAATGGCAATTTATCATGGAGCAGATGCGATTTATTTAGGTGGTAAAAAGTTTGGCGCTCGAGCTTTTGCTGCCAATTTTACTAATGATGAAATGTTAGAAGCTATTTTTTTGTGTCATTTATATGGAGTACGTATTTATGTGACAGTGAATACGATGATTTATGAATCAGAACTATCGGAAGTTATGGATTATATTCAATTTTTGTATGAGCATCATGTGGATGCCATTATTATGGCTGATATTGGTTTGATGAAATTATGTCATGAAAAATTTCCTCATTTAGAAATTCATGCTTCTACTCAAGTTCATACGCATCATGTGGATCAGATTGCACTTTTAAAAGATTTGGGGGTAAAGAGAGTTGTTTTAGCAAGAGAATTGTCTTTGGAGGAAATTAAAGCATTTCCTAAAGATATTGATATCGAAGTTTTTATTCATGGAGCATTATGTATATCGTATTCGGGACAATGTTTATTTTCTAGTATGCTTTTAAATCGCAGTGGAAATCGTGGGGAATGTGCACAAATTTGTCGTTTGCCTTTTCAGTTATTAAAAAATGGAGAAGTTATTAAGACAAAAGGTGATTATTTGCTGAGTACAAAAGATTTAAATACTTCTTCGCGTTTTGAGGAATTAATGGCTACGAATATTAAAAGTTTTAAGATCGAGGGAAGAATGAAGAGTCCTGCTTATGTTGGATTTATGACGGCTTTTTATCGAAATCTAATGGATCGGTATTTAAGTGGACAATCGCTAAGTGTTAAAATAGAAGATAAAAAAAGGGCTGAAACTCTTTTTGGAAGAGGTTTTACTTTAGGAAAATTATTTTCCCAAAATAATGAAGAATTTATGAATCAAATGACGAGTAATCATCAGGGAAGTTATTTGGGAGACGTTGAAATTTTAAAATCCCAAAAAGTAGGCATTCGTTTAAGTGAAGAGATACATCAAGAAGATGGGATTCGTTTTGTTTCTGAAAATAAAGGGATGATGGTTAATTTTCTTTATAATGAGCAAGGTTTACTCGTTTCCGAAGCGAAAAAGGGCGAACTTATTTATGTAGATAATAAAATTGGT
>JAAWDB010000148.1 GCA_022793555.1 Bacilli bacterium | reverse complement strand
CTTTTGTTCCTGTAAATGTCATAAATCTTCCCTACTTTAGCAAGAATAGAAGCTATGGTAGCCAAAGAAATGCAGTACATGCAAGTATAATCAATATCACGCCTATAAACATAATCAATGTTTCGATTAAATCAAATAAATTAGCAAAAATTGATTTTATAATATTCATCCCATTACCTCTTCTATATTTTTTATAGTTACATAAAATCCTCCGCCATAATAACCATTGCCGTATCCATCATCACCTTCAAGAGTTAACGTGTCATTTTGATAGTAAATAAACAACTTAAATCTACAATCATCACTATATTCTCTTGAATAGACACATTTGACTCCTGTAATAGCATTATGATTATTTTCCAGTTTCTTTAAATCTTCAAAGCTAGACCAACCATTGCCACATCCTCCACAACCAGTATTAGTTTCTATTTCAATTATCGTTTTATCTTTACATGTCAAAATATAACTATCTACCAAATCTCCATATACGTTTTTTGTTTTTTCTTCCACTTTGACTATTGATTTTCCTATTAAAAATTCAAAGTCCGAACCATCACATTGTTCATGATTCATTCTGTTACTTCCTTTCTGCTTTCTTTAAATTCTTTTAAAACTTTTAATAATTCATTTATTGATTTTCTTTCTATTTCAACTAACTCGCCATAACCTTTTTTAGGTAGCCATATCGCATACAGCTTTTCAAATCTTACTGTTCCATACATCGTCATATGCGCTAATTCATAAAAACTAAGTTGCCAAGATAAATACTCTTTATCTAAAACTGCTGTGGTTTTGATATCACACAAACAAAATTCTTCATTTACTCTTGTTATCATGTCAAATCGACCAGCATAATCATCTTTATAATTAATTATTTGCTCTTGTTCTAACACTTGTATTTTGTTTTTTTCCTTAAGCCTAATATATTGTTTTAAACTGAATACAGAAATACTTTTTAATTGTTGGGACTGAATAGTTACATAAATAGCTTCTTCTAAATTCATTACTTTAATATTTTCTTCAAGCATTTCTATTGATTCATGAATTTTGCTACCGTATTCTGCTTTTTTATTTAATATTTGTCGATCTATACCTTTGTATTTATCTGGAAAGATGAAATGTAATATTTCACTAACACTCGGAATTATAATCCCATCTTTTAAATACAAATGACCTTCTTCAATAAATTCAATCATATTAATCTGCTATAGTAAGTGTTATAGAACTTGCAACATCACTTACTTTTGTATATTCTTCATAAATACCAGGTAATTCTTCTTTTAGTTTTTTACCATCTAAAGTGGTTCTAGTTGTAGCACTTTTAATAGTTGCACATAAACCATTTGCTATAAACTTCTTTATTCCCAAAGAGTCCATTTTGTCTTTTAATTGTTGTTTTAATTCTTTTTGCATTAAATCCATTTCTACTTTCATCTTTTCAAAATTTTTGATTTTTTCAATGGTTTCATTTGCAATTACAATCTCATTATTTTCTATTTTTACTAAATTGTTCATTTCTAAATTTCTTCTTTCCTTTCTTTTATTTTCTGTATTAACTCGCTTGCTTTTTGAACACTTAAATCTTCAAGCTTATTTAATCCATTTGCGTTTAACAACTTTGTTAAATTGTCTTCTTTATATACTTTTGCAAGAATTTCGATTTGTTTAGGAGTAGCTTTCGAAGTTTTTTTACTATTATCTATACCTTTTAAATCTCCGCTTGGATCTTTATCAGGATCTTCTCCAGTTTGAATCTTATAAGCTTTCATTAAAGCATATTTATCTGCATAGGTCATTGCCTTACCAGGAGCTTTATCTTGGCTATCCACACCATCACCATAAGTTGTTATATCAACATATTCTTCTGGTTTATCTACATTTAAAAAACGATATTTTACTTCTAGTCTCATAAATAATTGCTTAGATTCTGTACGTTGACCATTATATTCTTTCACTGTTTCCAACACGTCTGTTTCAATAACCTTTCTTTCTACTGGATAGCTATAAATTCCAAACTCTATCTCAATAGGTTTAACAGCTTCTAAAATATCTGATTCACTCACGGCTTTATAACTCATTGTCTTGTTAATATCTACTTTTAAATTTTTTGCTACAGTATTTATTTTTTCAGTTGCTTTTAACATTTTTTGAAAAATATTTAAGTCTTTTATATTTAATTTTTCTTCCATCGTTTATTCCCCCTCAACTTTTTCTAAAATATATTCTGAATTTTTTGTTTTAATTTTTATTATATTTCCCTCTTCTGTTTCTTCTAAAATCCTACTTGTAGAAATTCCCCATCCTGGCTCATCTAACTTTTCTAAACAGGCACAACCATATGCTTTAAAATATCTTCTTTTTTCACCAATATATTTTTCTATTCCTGGATTTGTTGAACTAATGATTCTTACTAACATTTCTTATTCCTCCTCTACGATTTCATAATCTATAATTTCTTCTACTTTTTTTAAGTCAAAATCATCACAATCTGTAACTGTACAAAATGCTTTTGCTGAAAGTAAATCTGGTGCCCAAACGTCAATATCTACTTCACATAAGCACTTGAAACGATACACGTTTATTTTTTCAGGTTCTTTTGGTACAGGATTCTTTCCTGCTCCTAATTCTGTTGTGTCCATTACTCACCTTTCTTTCATCTTTTGTCTTAATTTATCTCTAAATTCTATTTTTTTATCGCCATACACCTTAGTCCCACAGTAGTCACAAATACCGAAACCATATTTTTTTACTATAAATACTCGATGACCACACTTACATATCTTTTTGCAACTTCGTATAGCATTTAAATATCTATCTTGTTCTTTCCTAGTCATAATTAAAATCCTTTTCTAAAATTTCTCTTAATTTTTTCAAGGCACTTTTTTCCTTATTACCAACAGCAGTTTTCGAAATTCCTAATTTCTTTGCAATCTCTACTTTCTTATATTCTTTTTGATTATAAAGACCAAATTCTTTTTCAATCACAAATCGCCAATCTGATTTTAATTTTTTTAAGGCTCTATTCAAGATATCTTTCTGTTCTTTTAATAAAATTTCCTTTTCAACATTTTGCGTTTCATCTGGAAACAAATTAGATAATGTATTCTGATCTTCAGTTATCTCTTTATCTAAAGAGATAATAGGTTCTGTACATTTACGTTTTAGCATTGACTGGGAATGTAGATATTGCTTAATTTCATTAGCAATACAGTTATAAAAATAAGTACTTTCTTTGTAACCTTTTTTTAAATCATAAGTATTCATTGCTTTTGTTAATCCTATAAGACCAACATCATAGAGTTCTTCCCTTTGAGATAAAAGTTTGTATCTTTTCAAAATTAAGTAAATCAACTTTTCATGTTGTTTGAATAAATCATTCCTTACATTATCGGATAACAATTTATTTTCTTTGGCCTCAATCAAATAATAAATTCCTATTCTTTTTGCTATATATCTTTTTTCACTCTCCGAAAGATGAATATTTTTTACTAGATTCAACATTATCTCCGACAAAGCATTTTTATTATCTTCAAGCTTCGCTTCATTAACTTGGTATCTATAAATTGGTAACCAAAACTCACAGAAATGGTCAAAATAACTCTTGTTGTTTAAATCTAAGCTCAGCAATAATTCTGTCTTTTTCTTTGATAGTCTCATCTTTTTCCTTTAAGGCTTTTTGATAGTCTTTTTTTAGTTGCTTTATTTGATTTGATAGAAGTATCTGATTGCTTTCTAGCATTGTATTTCTTGCTTTTAGTCTTTCTAACTCTTGATACATTTAATTCTTCCAACCTTTCCTGACATTCCTTTTTTGTTCCAATCATTATTGCAATTGAACTAATACTTCGCTCGCACTCTATATTTCTCCAAAGCACCCAGTTTGCTTCATGTTTTGATATTTCATAAGTAATTGTCATTTCAGTTTAGCTTTCGTTTCTTTGGTAAGATTATTTCTTTCATAAGCTACTGCACTAATTTTCTTAGACATAGTTTCTTTTTGATTGTTTTGTAATATTTCTGCTACTTTTTTTAGATAGATTTTGTGATCCTCAATTATCTTTGTAAGTTTTTGAATTTCTAAGTTTTGTTCATTTAACATGTTATCTTGAAAATCAATATGTGCTTCTTTGGCTTTTAAAACTCTTTTTGAATTTTCTAGCATTTGTGAGAGTCTTACATTATCTTTTTCATATTCTCTCATTAACTTTTCCGTCGCTCTTTCATGAGCCAAAATATTGTTATTTTGAGTGTATATTAACTCTTTTATATCCTCTGCCCCTGTTAATTTCTTTATAAAATTAAACATTTTTGTAATCCCTTTCTGTAACCAAAACTACCCTTTTGTTATATTCATTTCTGATTTAAATACTTTTTTGCAACTTCCGCTTGAGGTGGATTAAATATAAATCCAATTCTAATTTTTTCTCTTTCATCCGTTGTCGTTGCCTGAATTTTTTTTAATAAATCTTCGTATCTTTTATCAAACTCTTCTTGATTCATCTCATACAATTCTCTTTTGTTAACTTCTTTGTTAAATCTCTTTTTACACTGCCTGACTATGTATCTAACGCTTAAGCATCGTTCTGTATGTTTTTTTAACTGTTCTGCGTCATTAAATGGTCTTTTACACAAATGGCAATAAACCACTTGCTTTGTATAATCGACTTTGTCACATACTTTTGTAAGTCCACTTACTAAGTAATCCACGGTTGGTGGTTGGTATTGAAATTGTTCTAGTGCCATATACTCATGCAATTTTTGTTTGACCTCTCCACCATCGTATTGATACAGTACTTCCTCCCAAATTTTTAGCAAAAGATCCGTATCTTGTACAAAATTTTTATAACTAACAGAGATTGTATCTAACAAATCAAGAACTTCTTCTCTGTTCATTTTGTCGAATTTCCTCTCGCAGCTCCTTTAATCTCTCACTAGCTGTCTTATAATTTTTAGTATTTTTAACCATAGTCTTGCTCTCTTGAAACTTTCTCTCTCGTTCTTCTGCTTCTGCTACTGTTTTTATATTTTCTTTCTTGTAACTTTCTAAAATTCGTCCAATATATTTAACATTAAACGCTCTTGCTAATTCTGCTTGCTTAATAGCATATCTTGTTACTTGGTTGTCTTCCCAAGTGCTAATTACTTCATATTCAGTATCTCCTAAAAGTCTACCGAATTTTTTTTCTACAAATTCAAATAGGCTTTCTGTTGTTGCTGGTGTCGTCGCTTCTTCTATAGTATTTAAATTATCTTTATCTTCTACAACAACTATACTATTCTTTTCTCTACTATTCTCTACTCTACTATACTGGGTTGCCAGTTGGTCGACCATTGGTATACCAAGCGAATATTCCCCGTTTTTTTCGACTATTAATAGATTTTTCTCTTCCTGATGAATTGTCTCGATATATCTATCTTTTCTTAATAGATTATTTATTTTCCAATGCTTGATTACTATGACTCCTTTTTCAAAAGGAATAACAAATTTCTTAGATATTAAGACTTTCATATCATCTTCTTTACCACCAACTAATCTCAATACACTTTTCCAATTATCTACAAAACCATCATCATCGGCTCTCATATTTAAGTGAAAATAAATTGCTTGAGTAGTTAATGGCATTTCTAAAAACTCATCATTATCGATTACTCGCTTATCAAACATTCTTTTCTGAGCCATGTCTACCTCATTTCCGCTTATACTTTTTCAACCAAAACTCCCATTTTTGACTTTTTTACTAAAATCTGTTAAAATTTCAATGAATTTTATTTTTATAAATTCATTTTTGACTGATTTGCGTTTCCTTATATATTGGCGAATCAGTCTTTTTTTTGCTTTCATAGTACCTTGGATCGTTTTCTATTGAATGAAATCTTGTTGCCATCATGTTTGCAATAATGATTCCAATAACACCAATTGCTATTCCAGTAATAATTACTTCTATAACTTCTCTTGCTTTAGGCTTCAATCTTAGTCTGTGTTTCACTTTCTTCAACTCCTTCTTTTAATCCCATTGCTTCATGGAAGTACCATTTTGCTACTTTTCCTTGTAACAATTCACACTCTGGAAACTTCTTTTTGTACTTTTTGTTTAAATTTCGAATGATTTCATAGGCTTTGTTCTGTTCTGCCCCAGTAATTACTTTAATATCTTCTACGGTGTAATATTGCATTCTCTCACTTCCTCTCATTTATTTTTTGAACGTGCGCTTTTCTTTCTTCTCTTTTCTGATTTATAATAGATAACCAGAAAGGAGATTATAACTTTGATATTTGCAAATAAATCTAAGAGACAAATGTATTTAACTGTTTTAAAATTCCATAAATGTAAAGATATTAAAGAAACTGAAAATTATATTTGTAAAAAATTAAACATAACTGATATTGAATTTTCTCAAATAATATATGAATGTGTTTCCAGCCATTTTTTCGATGGCATTAAATGTAGTGGTTCAATGTCTAATAAAAAATACAATGTTTATAGTCAACATATTTTTATAACTTACTTTGGTTATGAGTTTTTAAAAAACTATCATGGATTTATTAAAAAAGTTTTATGGGAATTATTTTTAATTATCACTACCGCTTTTGTTACAGTATTGATCACTAACAAATTCTCTATTTCGGATAAGTATGTCAATATTTCCGATAATATCGTCTCTCAATACCCCATTTGCCCTAAAATTTGCTATTACACCTATAATTGATTGTTTTAATACTTCGTCGTAATCCTCAATTAATCTATTGGGATTTTTTTTATACTCTTCTTGTAATTCATCAATTTTTAATTGTGTTTTGTCTATCAAATTTTGATAGTCTTGGCGATTCATTCTTACCTCCTGTTTACACATCGCAACTTATTACTCTTCACTTTCTATATCTTTATGTATATAATTATTTCTAAGTAGTAAATATAGATTGATTGGAGTGATATAACGATGTGATTTTAGATTTCTGATTGTTGTTCTTCATAAAATTTGGTCCAATCAAGATTTAAAACATTAGCAATCAATTTAGATAATCTTGGACTCGGTCTACGTGTACCATTTTCAATATTAGATATAGTCATTTGAGTAGTATTACACATTTCAGCTAATTGCTCTTGAGTTAATCCCTTTGCCTTTCTTGATTCAATCAACCAATTCCTTTTCAATAGTTCGCCTCCTTTACTGACATTTCTTTTTG
Source organism: Bacilli bacterium (assembly GCA_022793555.1). GTDB lineage: Bacteria > Bacillota_I > Bacilli_A > RF39 > UBA660 > MGBC162267. Next base: position 9,991 of record JAAWDB010000148.1, on the reverse strand, counting down.
TGATATAATTTGTTTGTCTTTAAAAAAGACAATTATTTTTTCTACATATTTTCCTTTCCGAGTTTGTAGTTGTTCAAAAAACAAAGGAAAATAAAAATGAAAATTGGTGAAAAAATAAAATATTTAGCTAAAATAATTATTAGAGTCAATATAAAAATTATTGATATAACAATTATTAAACGCTGAAGATATTAAGTGCAGTTTCTCAGGCTAATACTTAATATCTTTTTTTATATCACTTCATCACATATTGTAATGACAAACCCAATTTATCACAACAAAAAGTATTTGTCAATACAATTTGTAATAATTTTATTGTTTTTTAATTCTTTTTGTGATAGTATTGTTCTAAGGAGGGGAATTATGGCTATAATAAGCGAATCTCGTATGTTTGGTGACATATTTAAAGAATTAAGACTAGAGAAAAATCTTTCTCAAGATAAAATTGCTATTGAATTAGATGTTTCTCAAGGATTAATAGCAAAATGGGAAAATCATCAATCTACTCCAGCGCCAGAAATGTTGGATTATATTGCGGACTACTTTAACGTTTCAACAGACTATTTAATAGGAAGAACAACAATGAAAAGTAACCCTTTGGATAAAATGAAACAACTAGAACAATATAAAATTTTATTAGATAGTGATCCTATTCTAAAAGATGCTCATAAGGAATTTATTATGGACTTTCTTACAGAGCAACACAAAGAAATTGATAAAAAAATAAATAAAGAATAAAGGTAGCTAGCAGTATCGGCTTACTAAAAAAGGAGTAAGTTATGAATTTAAAAAATTTATTATTAGAAAATATAAATCAAGATGATTTATTAAATTATTACAACGCAACTATTGTCTATGCAGATATACCTTTTTCAGAAATAAGAGGTTTTGTTGATTATTATCAAGAGTATTACTTTATTTATATTAATAAGAATCTATCTTATTACAAAAGAAAAAAAACTCTATTGCACGAATTAGCACACATAGAGCTAAATCAATTATGTCAATCAAATAAAGATTTGTTTGCTTTACATATTGAAGAATATGAAGATGAGGCTTGCAAATATATCAAGCAAATAAAAGAAGAGATAAAAAAAAGAGACGACTAGCGAATCATCTCATTTAATTAGTGTATCAACTAAATTGATTGACATTTAAGTTTATAACACTAAAAAACAAAGAAGTGTGAGGTTGAGAAAAATGACTTGTCCAAAATGTAAAAATGAAAACGTTAGTATTCAAGTGATCAATGAAAACAAATTAAAAACAAAGCATCATAGCATTATATGGTGGATTTGTATTGGATGGTGGTTTGTACCACTAATGTGGCTTTGTTTCTTTTGGCTAAAAATACTACTAAAATTATTTCATATAGAACATAAAAAACAAAAAATTATTAATGTTCAAAAAAAAGTACATGTATGCCAAAACTGCGGACACAGTTGGGGTGCATAAAAAAAGACTCGTGCGGACACACGAGCCACGGAGCATAGAATACTCCTAAGAAAAACGCACACGTTCAAATGAGAGCTTTTCTATGTCTCCATTTTATCAAAAAATAAAATCAATGTAAAGAAATGGAGATGATTTTATGGACATGAAAGTCTATAGAAAAACAAGATATCAAAATATATATCAACATATAAAAAATAAAAACTATGTTATTTCAATGAGCAAGCCAGTTAAAACTAGTATATCTAGAATTGACAATAAAAAGATTGCTACACTTGATGAAGCTTTAAAAATCAGAGACAATGTTCTAATAAGGCAGCAAAAGGCACTAGAAATGCTTCATAAGGAGGATTTTGATACTTTATGGGATAAATATATCTATGATTGTAAATTTATCAAAAAGCAAGCTTACAACACATATAATAGAAAAGAAAAATGTTATAACAAACATCTTAAAAATAGAATTACTATCATTTTATCAAAAACTAATAAAAATTTTTGGGTAGAATACATTGAAAATCTTGATACTACTTTAAAAAATAAGAATTATATATTAAAAACATTAACAACTTTCTTCAATTGGTGCATTTGTGAAAACTATTTAATTACAAATCCTGTTAAAGGTATAAAAAAATATAAAGTACCGAAAAGTGAAATGAAATTTTTGATACCTGAACAACTACGCAGACTTTTGTCAGTTCTAGAAAAAGATATTCAATCTAATAACAAAAAAATTGCATATAAAGCATATAAGATAAAAATACTAACTATTGTTGGTTTTTCTGCAGGTGACAGAGTCGGTGAAACTAGAGCAGTTAGATTTTCTTCTTTTGATAAAGAAAAAAGATTGTTAGATCTCCGAAATTCAATTGACTATACACCTAATTCTAAAAAATTGGTTACTTTGCCTAAAACATCAGAATCAGAGCGTATTATTGATATTTCAGATATTGTAATCCAAGCAGTTGAATCGTATCGAATTTTTTTGGAAAATATAATGGGATTTGATGTTAAAAATTCTGATTTATTATTTTGGAATTATAATAGAAAAAGGCCTTATAGCGATACTATTTTGAGAAAGCATTTTTATTATTATTGTGAAAAAGCAAATATTCCTAGAATCAGAATGTATGATTTACGTCACACATATGTTGCAACGATGATGTCCGAGGGAAAAGAACCATATATGTTTAGTAAACGCATTGGTCATAAGAACATTTCAACAACAATTGATGTCTACGGGCATTTATCAAATAAAGTTAGAAAGGAGTTAGCTCAGTCAACCGATAAATATATTCAGTGAGAGTAATTTTAAGAGTAATTTTCAAAAAAAGTCGATAAACAAAGGGATTTATAAAGGTCTAATGTGCTCCCCGCGAACACCATAAAAAAAACAAAACTTCCTTTGAGGAAGTTTCGAATTGTTAACATAGTGATATATTCAATTTGAATATATCATTTTTTATTTCTTTAATATCACACAATTTATTTAAATTTTCATAAAAAAAACAAGATATTATGACAATAACTGATTAAGTTAAGTCATACCTCGTATTGCTATTATATTCTTTGATAATTTAAACTTTTTGATTAGAATTATTTTGTGCATTCTTTTGGTTGTACCCCATAGTCCGGCATCTTTTCATTACACCTGTTACTCCTCTTCCTAATTCATAGGCTAACTTTTCATATGACATTGCAAATCCTGATTCAAAGTTTGCTTTTAAAACGTCTTCTTCATCCGGTTGCCATATAATAGATAATGTTAAATTTTGTTTTTGAATTTCATCACTTACAGATTTTGTTTTTCGATTTAATCTTTTTCCTATTTCAGCATGTGTTTTTCCTTGAGCTAACAATAGTCTTAATATACATCTTTCTTCATCTGTCCATCTTCGGAACTTTTTTATTGGCGGATTTTGGTAATCTCGTTTTCTTTTTTCCTTTAACCATTTTGGTTCTTCTCCTAAAATATTTTCTTCTAGTTTACTAGCATCAAATAAATCTTGATTTACTTCTAAAAAAGAAAATAATTCATCTATCTTTATTCCCAATATAGATTTTTCTTTAAATTTTACTGCATGTACTTTTAGACCTTTAGCAATCCAACTTCTACGTATTCGGAGTTGATCTACATCTAATTCTCTTGATACATCACTGATTTTTAGATAAAGGCCATTAGCAGCAAAAGGATTTCCTAAGTTCATTTTGTATCCTTTTTGCCTTATGGCATCTTCTGTACGATTTAGTCTTTTGGCTATACTTTTGAATGACATTGTTCCCCACAACTCTTTTAATTCCAACTTTTCTTCGACTGACCAAATCTTCGATGGTAATTTTGGTAAGTTTAACTCTTCTGCCTTTTCCTCTATTCTTTTTCTTGTGCAATTAAATGTCTTTGTCATACTAGCAATAGAAACTTTTCCCCAATTTTCTTTTAAATATTTTACTTGCTCATCTGTAAATTCAAATGTTTCACGCATAAAAAAACCTCCCTTTTTTCTCAGAAGGCTATTTTAGCGTTAATGAACGCGTCTGTCAACAATTTATATTAAACCTTTAAATTCATCCCCACGACTTTCAAACTTATCATATTGATCCCAAGAAGCACTAGCTGGAGATAATAATACAACATCACCAGGTTGGACATCTTTTTTAATATCTAAAATTACTTCTTTTAAAAATTCTTTTTTCGTACAAGGAATATTCATATCTTTTGCAAATTCAGCAATTCGTTCTCTCGTTTCCCCAATAGCATAAATATGTTTTACATGTTTTAAGTGATCTTTTAAATCATAAAAATCTTGACTTCTTTCAAAACCACCTAAAATTAGTAGTACTGGTGACTCAAAGCTTTTTAAAGCTGTTATAGTCGATACAGGATTTGTCGATTTTGAATCGTTATAGTAAGATACTTCGTTTTCTTTTTTTACAAATTCTAAACGATGTTCAACTCCTCCAAAATCATTTAATATTTTGTTTACGATATTTTTGTCTAAGCCAAATTCTTTTATTACTAATAAGGCTGCCATAATATTTTCATAATTATGATTGCCTTTTAGTTTTATATCCTCTAATTTAATAATTTCTTCATTTTGAAGATAAATGGCATTATTTTTTATGTAAGCATCTTGACCAGCAAAATATTCTATATTAGACGTAATATTTTTCATCTCTTTTAATGACTCTTCATTCGAAGCATTTAGGATTGCTAAATCATTTTTGGTATGATGAGCAAAAATCTTTTGTTTCACTTTTTTGTAAGCTTCATAAGACCCATGAAAATCTAAGTGAGTTGGACATAGATTCGTTAAAACGCTAATATTAGTTTTAAAATCTTGAAAATTTAACAGTTGGTGATCAGATATTTCTAGAAGAACAATGTCGCCTTTTTTTATTTTTGATATGATACTTGATAAAGGATAGCCGATATTACCTCCTAAATGAACAGGTAAATTCATCGATTTCATCATTTCGTAAATTAAAGTTGTTGTTGTGGTTTTGCCATTAGAACCTGTTACTCCAATGATTTTTACCTCTTCTGGTAAATAATGATAAGCTACTTCCATTTCATTTACTACTGGAATATGTAGTTCTACAGCTTTCTCAATCACAGGATGGCTCATTAAAATACCTGGATTTTTAATTACTACATCAAATGATTCATCAAATAATTCAAGCGGATCAGTAGTTATTTCTACTTGAACATTTAATTTTTTTAATTCATCTATATGATCTTTTGGTTGTTCTTTTTGATCGGTAATTATAACTTCATTTGTACTAGCCAAAAGTTTTGCACATTCATAACCACTTTTCGCCATTCCTAGAATAAATATCTTTTTATTTTGATACATAAATATACCACCTTTCTATTACATTATAGCAAAGTATTTATTTTTTGTTAAAAAAAAATTGAAGTCATTTCACTTCAATTTCTATTCTTCTTCTGTTTGAACGTTTAATTTTACTTCGCCTTTATAATTTCCACATTTTGGACAAGCACGATGTGGTTTAAGGTTTGCTCCACAATTTGAACATTTTGTCATAGCACTTACTTCTTTTTTTAAGTGAGTACGGCGCATTCTTTTTTTTGTTTTACTTGTTCTTCTAAAAGGAACAGCAAACGCTTGAAGGTCTAATTTTAACATATTTTCACTCCTTTTCACTATCAAGTAGCTTCCGTAATGGAGCTAACCTGGGATCAATACTTTCTTTTTTTTCTTCTACTAGTTCCCATCCATTTCCTTCTTGGTAAGATTTTTCACTTGTAGAAATACTAATAGGAACTTCCAGAACAATATTCTCCCATAAAATTCCCATAATATCAAGTGTATTTTTGTCTTTTTCAAAATATTCGGCGATTTCTTCATTCGTTTCTGTTATTTTTTCTTCAATACTAATTTCAAGTGGTAATTCCACATCTTCTAAAGTTCTTGAATCTGGCAAAATCATTTGCCCGCTTAAGTGAGCCGATAAGTAAAAATCTTGATCTAATGTCTTCGTAACTGAGCCTTTTACGACTAAATTTTTTAAATCGCGAATATCTGTATTCTCATAAATTTGTCGTTCAAAGGTAATTGGCTCTTCAAATTGATATCCTTTATTGGAAATTTTTGTTAGTTCAATTGGTTTCATTTTGATCACCTATTTTCATTATAATATAGAAATGTTTTGAAATAAATACTTTTTCTTTTATTTATGTTAGAATACTTTTGGGGATGTGAGGAAATGAAAATTGTTGGAATGATTTGCGAATATAATCCGTTTCATCATGGGCATCTTTATCATATTCAAAAAATAAAAGAAATCTTTCCCGATTCATTACTTGTTTTGGTTTTAAATGGGTATTTTTTAGAACGTGGTGAAATTTCTTTATTAACCAAAGAAGATAAGACCAATATTGCTTTAGAACATGGCGTTGATCTTGTCTTAGAATTACCTGTTGTTTTTGGAACACAAGCTGCTGATATTTTTGCAGAAAAAGCCATAGAAATTTTAAATCATGTCGGTGTTACCGATGTTGTTTTTGGTAGTGAACATAACGATATCCAATTGTTATACAAAATAGCTGAAATTCAATTACAACCAGAATTTTCTTTACGTGTTAAAAAGTATTTAGATTCTGGCGTTAATTATCCGACTGCTTTATCAAAAGCGCTTAATTTACCAAATATGATTAAAGAACCGAATGATTTACTTGGAATATCTTATGCAAAAGCTATTTTAAAACATCAATATCCTATTCAGTTGCATACGATACAACGAACAAATTCCTATCATGATATAACCAGTACGCAAGTTATTGTAAGTGCTAGTAATATTCGTTCAAAAATTAAAAACCAAGAGGATATTTCCAAATATGTTCCATCAGGTATTCCTTTATTATTACAGTCTTATTCTGATGATTTTCTTTATAAACTTTTCACTTATCAAATTATGACGAATAATGCATTAAATGTTTATGAAACAGTGGATGAAGGAATTGAAAACCGACTCAAAGAAATGGTTTTAAGAGCAAAAAGTCTTGATGAGTTTATCCATCTTGTGAAAACAAAACGTTATACTTATAATCGTATTCGGCGAATGATTATTCATATTTTACTAGGATTTACCAAAGAAGTTAACCTAAAACTTCACCTAGATTATTTACATATTCTTGGATTTTCGATAAAAGGTCAAGAATATTTAAGTAAAATACGAAAACAAATCGAAATTCCTATTAAACCTATTTATTCTTCAAAAATATACGAATTTGAAAAAAGGGCTGCTTTTCTCTATGAGATTTTAACGAATTCGTCCGTGCAAATTTTTGAAAAAAGAAACCGACCTATCATAAAAAAAGGAAATTAGGGCTTTGACAAACAATTTGGGAAATTTTATAATGTTACAAGAAAGAAGTGCATAAAATGAATAAATTTGTAAATAGTTATGTTGTTTTTGATACGGAAACTACAGGTTTAAAAGATCAAACCGACCAAATCATTGAAATTGGAGCTTTAAAATATATTAACGATGAGCTTGTTGATGAATTTGAAGTATTAATTAATCCAGAAGAAGATATCCCAGAAATTATTACGACTATCACAGGTATTACCAATGAAATGGTTATGGGTGAAAAAACGATTGAAGAGGTTCTACCTTTATTTATGGAGTTTATTGGAGATTTGCCTGTTGTTTGCCATAATGCCCCATTTGATATCGGATTTATTAATGCTAGCTTAAAAAAATGTGGGATGGATATCATGAAAAATGATGCTATTGATACGGTTTTATTAGCAAGAGAATATATTCCGCAAGCATATAATTATAAACTTGAAACCTTAAAAAAATATTTTAAACTTGATTTTGGTTCACATCGTAGTGTCGATGATTGTAAAACTACTAATTTTGTTTATCAAGAGTGTAAAAAAAGAGCGTTGGAAACTGTATTCTAACACTCTTTTATTTTTGACATTTTGGACAATAATAAGTACTTCTACCACCAATTTTAATGTTTTCAATCGGTGTTCCACAAATTTTACAAGGTTCTCCTTCTTTTTTATGAACCATTAATTTCGTTTGAAAAAGACCAGTTACACCTAGACTTGATGTGTAACTTCGAATCGTCGTTCCACCATCTTCGATTGCTTTTTTTATAATTTCATTTGAGGACAATTTAATACGCTCACATTCTTCAATGGTAATATCTTTCCCAACTCTTTGAGGATTTATTTTGGCTTTAAATAAAACTTCATTGGCATAAATGTTTCCTAAGCCACTAATAATTGTTTGATCGAGCAAAATTGTTTTTATTGGTAAGTTTTTCTTTTTGATTTTTTCAAATAAATATTCTTTTGTCAATTCTTTACTGTTTGGTTCATAGCCCTGTTTTTTTATTGCCTCTACTTCAAATAACTTTTCTTTTGGCACTAAGATCATCCGACCAAATTTTCTTGTATCATGATAACGCATATTTGTGCTATCGGTAAATTCAAATATGATATGTTCATGTTTAATTATTGGATCTTCGCTACTTTTTAAAAAGTATTTTCCTTCCATTCTTAAATGACTTAATAAACAATAGTTTTCTAATTCAAAAATTAACCATTTCCCTACTCGCTTAATATCGGTTATTTTTAGCCCTGGAAGGATACGCTTAAATTCTTTTTCATCTGACTCTATAATTGGGGCATAATTTATGATTACTTGTTTAACTTCTTTTCCGATAATTCGATTTTTTAGGGTATTTCTAACGGTTTCCACTTCGGCGATTTCTGGCATTTTTTACTTCCTCTCTTTTGAAATATTTATTTTGTTTCATACCAATCACTTCCAAAATCAGCACTCACTTTTAATGGAACTTTTAACTCAATTGTATTCGTCATGGTTTCGGTTACAATTTTAGTTACCAAATCTTTTTCTTCTTTTAAAACATCAAATATTAATTCATCGTGAACTTGAAGAATCATTTTTGATTTAATATTATTTTTCTTAAATTCTTCCGCAATTTCTACCATAGCTTTTTTGATAATATCGGCACTAGTACCTTGAATTGGTGTGTTTAGTGCTATTCTTTCACCAGATTGACGAATCATATAATTTCCATTATTTAGTTCTTCGATGATTCGTTTTCGATTAAATAAAGTTCTTACAGAACCTTCTTTATAAGCTTCTGCGACGATTTCGTCCATATAACGTTTTACTCCTGGATATAGCTCATAATACTTATTAATAAATTTATTGGCTTCCGTTCTACTAATTTCTAAATTTTCTCCTAAGCCAAAACCACTTATTCCATAAACAATTCCAAAAATAACAGCTTTTGCTGTGGAACGCATTTTTTTCGTTACAGCCATCACAGGAATGCCATAAATATCAGAAGCCACTTTTGTATGAATGTCATCATCATTGACAAAAGCTTCGATTAATTCTTTCGAATCGGAAATATGAGCCAGAATTCTTAGTTCAATCTGAGAGTAATCCGCGCTTAAAAATTCATCATAGGTTGGAAAAAAGGCTTTTCGAATTTTTCTTCCTTCTTCATCACGAACAGGAATATTTTGAAGGTTTGGTTCAATGGAAGAAAGTCTTCCTGTTCTTGTTAAATTTTGTTTGTAGATGGTATGAATTTTCCCATCATCATGAATATAGTTTTCTAACCCTTCTAAATAAGTCGAATTTAATTTACTTAAATTACGAAATTCTAAAATCTTTTCTATAATTGGATGAATTCCTAATAATTTATGAAGTACTTTTACATCTGTTTTATATCCAGTTTGATTTTTTTTGCCACCTGGAAGCCCCAGTTTTTCAAATAAAATGTCTCCTAATTGTTTTGGACTAGCAATATTGAAGGTTTGACCTGCTAAGTTGTAAATATCATTTTCTAAAAGTTCAATTTTCGCTTTCGTTTCAGATTTCATTTTATCAAGAATTTCTTTATTTACTTTGACTCCTGTTATTTCCATTTCGGCTAGAACTGAAATTAGTGGCATTTCAATATTTCGATATAAATCATACATGGTTTCTCGCTTAATTTCTAAAATGTATTCATCTCTTT
>JAAWDB010000147.1 GCA_022793555.1 Bacilli bacterium | reverse complement strand
GCTTTTGTTAAAATTATATTAAATGGTGCGCTTGAGATTTCAATTAAAAAAAAACTGTTTTAAAGCAGTTTTTTATAAGCCACCACCAGACCCAAAAGAATCTAATTCTTCTTGAGTGACAATAATATTAATACGCATTCTACGATTTCCACAAACAAACAAAGCCTCTCCTTGATTATAATACTTAATACTATCACGTTCACTATCATTTAAATCAATCAATCGTGATAAATCATCAATCGCCTGTTTTTTAAGTCCCATAACAATATAATAAGCAGCATTATCGAATATTGCTTTACCATGAGTAATAACATTTGGTGCCGCAAAATCGGTTGGTTGCTGTGTAATAATAATTGTTCCTGTATTATACTTACGACTTCGTCTTTGTATTTGTGCTAAAAATTCTGCACCAAGTTCATTACGAGTTGATAACAAAACATGGGCTTCATCCACGCATAACACCGTATTAATATTTGGATCTAAACAAAGACCCCAAGCATATTTCAAAATATTAAAAAATAACGCATTCTTAATATTATCATCAGAATTCATTAACTCTCTAATATTAAAAACAATAAAATCACTATCAATTTGTAAAGTAGTATGTCCCGTAAAATAATAACGTAACTCCTTTACTAATGGACGTATTTTTAACTCAAGTCTTTCCATAACATCTCGTTCATGCGTTTTTTCTGTCATGGATAATAATCTTCCCTTAATCGTAGCATAAACATCATCAAATGTTGGATAATCTTGCGATGTAAACTGTGTATAGTCAGTGTCAAAATCTATTTTATAGCGTTTATAAGTATCTTGTACAACTTCTGTAAACATAGTTAGAACATCTTCTTCAATACTTGGTGAATAATACTTCATAAAAGCTTTTAATTGTTGTAAAGTACGTGTAAGTACTGTATATCCAAGTCCCTGAGAAATTTCTGTTTCATCAGCATCGATAACAATTTCCAAGGGATTAATCATTCCAAATTCTCCACCTTTACCAAGGTCTAGAAAATCTCCTCCCATACTTCTAGCCATATCTTCAAGTTCGCCTTCTGGGTCAATACAAACAATTTTATATTCATTACGAATATGACTACGTAATAAAAGTTTAGCAGCAGTCGATTTACCACTTCCGGATGTTCCTAAAATAATAACATTGGCGTTATTTCGATTATTCTCCTTTTTGATTTGATATAAAAATTGATTAAACAAAATAACTCCACCCGAGAAATCCACTCCAAACAAAGTACTATTTCCTGGATCCTTAATACTATCAAAAATAAAAGGATACATTGCAGCAATAGTAACACTTGGAATTGGTGTTCCCACTCGATCTTCAATATCTTGTTTTGGAAATATTGGGATCATAGATTTAATAACTTTCTCTTGTTCAAACATCAGAGAAACTCCACGCATACCTAAAGCATCTAAATAATTTCGAACTTGCATTTTACGCATTTCTAGCTCATCTTTAGTATCTGCAGAAATCAAAATATGAAGTTGAAAATCAAAAATTCTTGCCTGTGTTGCAACTAGCATTTGAATAAATTGCTCTAATGATTCATAATCTTGACGAATTCGCTCTTGAATCGTTTTATCATGTTCATTTTGATAACGTAATTTTAAATCGGCAATTTCTTTATTAATCATTCTTTGTAACGTTGAAAGTTCTATAGGAATATGTTTGGCTACAATTTTAACACCATTAATATTCGTTAAGTTAGCCAAATACCCTGGTTGAATAAATTTAGGGTAACTTACAATAGAAAATATCGTACAATACTTCCCACTCATAACAAAATCCATAGGTTTAAATTCAATTCCCTTAGGAGCTAATTGTGCTTTGATATTCATTCTGGACTCACCATCCCACTAAAAGTTGTTGCAAATCCCCCATTAAAGAAATTATCAATGATCACTCTTAAATCATTATTCGACGTTTGAGAAGAATTAAGCCCACAATTTGCTAAATTACTAATCAAACTATGAATACGTTTCTGAACGATTTCCATCTTTTTTTCTTTAAATAAAATATAATATTCTGTATCAACAACATTATACTGTGCACTCATAAAACTATTCGCTTTATTAATATCTTCTTGAATAAGTTTACGACTAACATTCGTTTGAGCTTTATTAAAAAGAATTTGTAGTTGCGATAAATAAACATTAATATCAACTGGACGATCAGCTACTACAAGCCAAAATTCATAATCAATAGAATTATAAAAATTACGTAAATTATATAAAATATTATCCCGAGATCCTTGATCTAGAATAAAAATATTTTTCGGCTGAATTTTAATGCCTGTAACATATTCTCCATTATCAAGTTGAATCATCCCGTTCATAATTTGTTTAATAGGTATCCAATCCTCTGTCCATTTACTAGCAATTTCTTCCTTTTTATTTTTCGCCATCTTTTATACACCAGCCTTTCCAATAAAACTTTCTTCTATTCATAAAAAAGATAATGATATTTGTTAAAAGTTGCATTATATTATGATAATTAGGAACCGGTATTACCAAAAAACCGGATACCAAAGCTGGGATAAGTACTAAAATGGCAGTTTGCAAATCCATAGATTGAAAAAGAAAGAGCATAATTAAAGTGATTGTACATCCTACTCCAAAAATAAGTAAATCTATTGGTGTAAAAAAACCAAAAATCAATTTTGATTTTTTTGTATTTGCTGGTATCAAATAATTATTCATAAATCACCCTTCTATTCTTTTTATTTTCCGCCACCAGAGCTATCTTTATTTTCACGCTGCAAAACTTCATTAATTTGTGTTCCCAAATTACCACTAGATGTTCCAACCAACTTCTTAGCATCATTTGCAACAGCTGCTAAATCAATTGAAGGATTTCCTAATATTTCTTCCATTTTAAGACCATTAGTTTGTTGTACATAATTTTCCAAACTATCTTTAAATCCTCTAATATTTGGATCAGATAAATCAGTTTCAGTTAAATGAGCATTGATTACATTCATATTATTTTTCAACAAAGTATTAAATGCAGTTAAATTTTCTTTAACTGGGCCAACGATATTACTAGCAGAAATATCTATACCATTCTTCGCATAGCCATTCATATAATCATCAACTAAATTATCTTTTAACTTCGTACGAAGATTTTGTAATTCTGTTAATTGCTTTGACAAATCTGCTGGTGATAAAGGAGCACCATTAGCATCTACTCCCTTATTTTTCATAAGTTCAATGACATTATCTAATTGAGAAAGGTTTTTATAAACATCCCCTGTACTAGTAACAACTTCTTTTCCAGCACTAACCATTCGTTCACCAGATTGTTTCATAATCTCTGCTTCTGCCGCATCAGCTGCTGCTTTTCTTTTCGAAAAAATTTCTTGTAATATTTTTTGATCAGCTTTCAAGGCATCAATATTATTAATACCCATCCAGCTCTTAACCCCAAGATAGGCATCTTGAATTTGAGACATTCCCACATGCCCTGCATGAGTAACTCGGTAGCTTTCTCTTCTTGTTCTCGCATCAATTGCACCTTGAGCACCAGTCTTCGCAGCTTTTCTCATATCTGCTAAATTCTTAGCTCCACGACCTGCATAACCCCCTCTTACAGCACCAGATAGTGTACCAGCTCCTACCGAACCAATACCACGAAACAAAGCGCCAGTTTTTCCTCTAAAGCCTTTTGCTTCTGTAAAATTCTTTATTCCATGTGTGGCATTATTAACACCTGTCTTAAAACCACTACCCAAAAGAGCAGCACCAGTAAGAGCTCCACCAGCTGCAAGTTTCGGCATAATACCAAGTTTAATGTTACCAGAATCAATTCCAATAATCTCAGAAATTTCCTTAGGGGCAACTTTCACGAAAGCAATACATCCCATAATGATAATAACTTTTACCCATAAACCCTGCCAAGTAGAAATATTAATATTTACATTACTCAAAAAGAAAACAACCAAATACATTAAAAATACGCGAATAAAAACTTCCATATAAGTGGCTAAAGTCTTTTTAAGCCATTTATCAAATTGTTGCGTTTTCCCTGGTAATGCTCGCATAAAAATAGGAATAGGAGCAATAAGTTGTAAAAAAGCTAAACGAACAGAACGAATGCCTAAATCGATACAAAAAGAAGCCAATAAATAAAGTAAAAAGGCAGCACAGATTGTTGAAACAAATGCGGTATATTTAACATGAACAGTCTCACTTCCATCCATACTTTCCGCTCCCTCATGAATAACATTAGCTAAGGATATAATTTGGGAAAAATCTCCATCATTAATAATCGCCCATTTCATTTGATCCCAAGTATAATGTGTATAATCAATTTGATTTCCAGCCCAGTTAACTGTAGCACCAGCAGCACCACAAGAAACCGCTCCAACAGCCAGACCAGCACCTAGACCAGCTCCAAAGGTAAATATAGAAATACCTGCTCCAGCTACACCTCCAGCAATACAACCCATAATAGATCCTGTATTAACATATCCATTATTTACGGTAAATTCACCAGCATCAAATTGAAACTTGGTATTTGTTGGATTCAAAAAGGCATTAAGAGCTGTAAAAGACATAATACGACCATATGAACTAATCTGAGCTTGAGCCATTTCTTTAGAACTCAAAGTGACATTCTTTTCTGTATAATTTTGACCATCCGAATCATATTCTCTAACAGTAATATCGGTTTCTTTATTACCAAATAATATTGTTCCAATAACATTGTTTTCTAAAATAAAATTTTGTAACTTACGAGAATAAGAAAAAACCGTTGGTAAAAGGCCAATAATAATTAAAGAAGTTACTAACTTAGTAGCGACTTTTGACATGCTCTTATCGCCTTTTGTTATATTATCTGGATTAACAATAGCCGTTAACAAACTATAAGCTAAAACAAATAACATGAAAACGCCTAAAACAATATAAATTCGTTGTGCTAAATTTTCATAAAGTGAATCCGTAAAAATTTCTGTTTGCGCAATTTTCAAAAATAACTCATATAGCCAAGCTACTGCTGAGTATAAAGCCGAGTCAATAATCAAACATAATTGAGCCAACTTATTATCTAACCATAACATAACATCACCACCTAACGAATTCCACAAGTATCGAGTCCATATAATCCAAATAGTTCAAACATTAAATCTAAAATAAAAGGTAATAAAAATACAGCTACTCCAAGAATTAAACGTTTTCCAAATTTAATATGAGCCTTTTTCATTTCATCTGCATTCTGTGCAGACAACGCTTTAGCATAATCTACAGTTGATAAAGCAATAACTAATACTGGAGCCGCAAATTTAATTAAAGTAAATAAATCTTGCATAAACTGTCCAAGCTCATTAAAGGATCCATCACTATTTTTAAAAATTGTTTCACAACCCTCACTTGGATCAGCAATTTCAATCGGCGATTGATCTCCGACTTGATCTCCCCAATCTTCTGCTGCACCGCCATTAGATTCATTCGAATTATCCGATGAATTATTTTCATCATCATCTTCTGAATCTGAATCATTTTCATCGTCACTAGAATCATCTTCATCATCACTAGAATCTCCTGGATCTGTAGGATTAGTAATTGGTGTTATTCTAGACTCTCCACTATATTCCAAAATTCCATTTAATAAACCATCTGCATATTTATCAATTGCAGCATCTGATATATCACTTTTTTTATCTCCTAGTTCAATATCTACACTAGGAATAGTCGAAAAAGAAGTTTGTGTCAAATCCATTGGCATAGATCCACTAGAATAAATCTTTACCCCACTCTGCTTAAGTCCACTAATTAAAGCATCTCCAAGCTCATGATGACTCTGCCAATAACTACTCACTGGTGACATAGAACGATAAGAATCATTATTAGGTACAGACATATAAAATGCACCTTTATCATTAGAAGTAGAATCAAAATGTATAGCAATATGCATCTCGGCAATATTATTTGCAATCACAGTTCTTGCCACATTATCAAGTTGAACATCACTTCCATTACGAATCATTAAAACATCGTAACCCTCACTAAGTAATTTACTCTTTAACTTTTGTGCTACTTTTAAAGTTACTACTGCTTCACTAGTACCATCTTGAAATTCCATACCACTAGAAACTGCTACTGCCATAGTCTCTCCTGCTGCAGTGGTACCTCCTGTAACTTTTGCCGACTTATCTGGATGACAATAAGTCTTTTTCCCATTTACATTACTTGTACCATGTCCTGCATTTATGGCTACTATAATATCTTTTTTGTTTGAAGAAGATTCATATAAAGTTGATTTTCCAGAATGAATAACAGAAAAATCAGCATATTGCCAACTCGTATCTAATCCATAACTTTTAGCTGATACATTCGTAAAAGGAATGAATAAAATAACACTTATAAAACATACTTTCAAAAATTGTTTCATATAAATCTCCTTTCTAATCATTAAACCTTACATTTACTTGGATTCGTTACACAAGTACTACAAACAGAATAATCTGTACGATAATTACCCCAATCATCAATAAGCATAAAAACTAAATTAACAATAGTCGGAATAAAGAAAATAATTACTCCTGCTAAAACCCGAAACATTAAACTTTTCATCGATTTTTTAATTTCATCATCTTTTGACGCAACGACTGCTTTGAAAAAATCAATTGCTCCCAATACAATGATAACTAACGGAATTAATATTTTAACAATAGATAAAATTCTTCCAATAAATTTAAAAGTCTTTAATAGTTCTAAATCATCACTACAATAACTTGTTTTAGCTGTACGAGTATTTTCTTCTTTTTTACTATCTGAAACTTGCTCGTCATCACGCTCATCACTATCATCATCACTAACCGAAGAATTTTCTTTTTTTAATTCTACAAAGCGTACTGACTTGACCGAATTAAAACTATTATTTAACGCATCCTTACCTGCTATTAAATGAGCAATAACAGGTAACTTCTCTGAACCATTATTTCCTAAAAAAATATCAAAACCCGAAACACTACAATCTTCATCATCATATCCAGCTACTAAATCTCCATAAACTGGTTTTTTAAATTTTTTCGTATTACAAGAAACAGGATCAAACGATGAGTCATTAACATGATAAACTGTAGGTTCTAGATAAGATTCTACATCATCGTAATATTCGTCTAAAATCAAATCAATAAACTCCTCTTGTAAAGAAGCATTTGAAGAATCTAATTGATAAAGTAAAACCTGATTATTCGATACTTCCATTTTAATATATTTTGTTTGCTCATCTACTTCAATATAATGATTTCCTTCCAAATTACCCTCGCTCTTAGCACTTACAGAAATAATTCCAAAAAAGAAAAGAAAAATGATCAAACCTAATATTTTACTTTTATGCATCATAATTACCTCGATTATTAAAATATTTTCACACATAATCATTATACCAATAATAAATAGAAAAAACTAGCACTTTCTTTTGAAAATACTAGTTAAAACTAAGCTAAACAATGAGGAAAAAGATTCACTACTAACAACTTCCTGGATCTGTAATACAAAGGCTACATTTCGAATAATCCGATTCATAATCATTCCAATCATCTACTAAGCGAAAAACAAAATGGATAATAGCTGGTAAAAAGAAAATACAAACACCAGCAATCAAACGCATCATTAAGGATTTTGATGCTTTTTTTATTTCATCATCTTTAGATGCAACGATGGCCTTAAAAAAATCGACTACCCCAAAAGCAATGATAATAATGGGGATAATAATTTTAACAACCGAAAAAATACGTCCTAACAATTTAAAAGGTTTAATAAAATTTGGATTACTACAATAAGCACCATCTACTGTTACTCCGGTTTCTCCATCTAATCGATGTAAAACAAAAGAGGAATTCCCTTCATAAATAACATCACTTATACTCATAGCTGAAGCACTTGTCATACTAGTAAAAAGAAAAATACCCATTATAATTATTAATACTATTTTTTTCATAAAAATCACCACTCTCAATCATTAACTTCACAATCGTCGGGATCAAATAAACAAGTCCAACAATTTTCATAACGTTTCATCGTATCAGAATAAGAATCAATCACACCAAAAAGAAAATCAATAATTGAAGGTATCAAAAAGATAATCACACCTACAATAAACCTTTTGGCTAACACTGGAATTCTTTTCGGAATTTCATCACTCTTACCAGCAATCATCGCCTTAGCAAAATCAACACTTCCAAGAATAATAATAAGTAATGGAACAACGATTTTAACTAAAGAAATCAAAAGCCCTAGAAATTTTAATGTCCGTGCTACATTTGGAGTTCGACAAATATTCCCAATATTAATATCCGTATCGCCACCACCAATTATAATTGGACCTTCACTACCACCTGATAAATTTTCTAACTCCTCTTCAATATCATTTAAATACTCTTCGGCATCCTCTTCATAACTATCATATAAATCTAAGAAGTCTGTAACCCGATCATCACTAGCATCGATAACACCATCATTAATCCAACGATCAACAGCCTTTTTATATCCAGAATAACTATCATTAAAAGATTGCTTACATGTATTTAAGGCATCTTTTTTTGATTTTTCCTTATAAGTATTAAGACATCTTTCAATCGAAAGATCATCAAAATATTTTTCTAAATCTTCCTGCAAATCAGCTAATTTTTCATAATAATAATCATTATCATTAGAAGAAGGATCAAACCCTTCATACAAAGCAATATCACTTCTACCATATACGGAATGTTTTATTTCACTTAATTGATTATAAATATCCTCAGCTTCGCTTCTTTCCGTAGCTAAATGAAATTTAGCACCATTAACCTCACCTGATTAATAAGTAATTACCGCATAATTAGGACATTTTCCATTATCCCTAACATAATCGACAACGTCATCCCAATTTAATACACTCTCTTTATTATTAATGGCTTTATGATCAAATGAAGTAATAACTACTTTAGCTTTCCATTTATTTTCATCAATAGTAACTGTAGCTGAAGACTCCCAATAATCTTTAACCCCTTCTCTTTGATATTTACATTCCAAAGCAAAGCCATTACTCATAGAAAAAAGAAAACCAAATAGAAAAAGATAAAGACCATACACTATTTTTTTATTCATTTTTATCCTCCTAACAATTTTTAGGATTTACTAAACATTTTGTACACTCAGAATAAGCCGAATCAAAAGGCGCCCAATCATCTACTAAAGTGAACAAAAAGTTAATAATCGCTGGAACCAAAAAAATGATAATTCCGGCAATAACTCGAACCAAAACCGTTTTAATTGCTTTAGATAACTCATCCTGTTTCTGACTGGCCACAGCTTTCATAAAATCCATAACCCCAAGCGCAATAATAACAATCGGAATAATTATCTTAGCTGCTGATAACAACCAACCAATATATTTTAAAGGTGTTTTTAAATTCTCACTTTTACAAACCATTCCCAAAGTAATATCAGAAACCTTTATTCCATCATCTGTAGGAGAATCTATAGAATCAAATTCATCGTCAGGAGCTGGACTTGGCTTTACAGAGATATCTGGTTCTTCAGGATCAGTAGACATATTTGGTGTATAAAGATACCCACCCTCTGTCGTATAACGTTCATAAGCTGTTCCATTAAATAAATTACGGTCAAAGGTACAAACATAATCCCCATTTTTCGCTTTTCTTGAATTTCCTGGATAAATAACTTCATGATTCTTTATACCCATTGTTACTGATAATGTACCACAATAAAGATCTGTAGGCCATTCACTATTCGTAGCACGTGACAAAATAGCTCGTTGAAAATCATTTATACTTTTAAAAACCATAAGAGGATTTTTAGATACATCAGAACTTTTTAAAACAATCGTACGATAATAATTGGATTCTTTATATTGAAAAGACATAGTCATCTTATTAGCAGAATTAGAACGTGCAGTATAAGTCTTCATAAACGTTTGATAACCCTCTGGAACATTTTCAGATGTATTAGGATTTGATGATGAAGTTAAAGAAGCCCAATTAACCGTTGTAAGAGCTCCCTCTTTAGACACCATATCATCTTTTTCATTTTCATTATAAAACAAATAATATTTCACTGCCAAAGAGATTTGAAGAGGATTTACAGATTGATAAGTAAGAGCATACTTTGGACATGTCTTATTTTGTTGATACTCACTAAGAAAATCGGATGAATTAGCAAACTTTTTAACTGCTCCTGGTGGATTGATCGTATGCCCATCATAATAATGAGAACCTTCCACCGTACTATCATCATAAAAATATACTTTTATTCCTAAATTATTCTCTTTATAATCACAAACCAGTTCAACTTCTTTAGCAGATACGACCATAGACATTAACATGCTAAACAAAAATAAAAACACACAACGCTTTACTACGCTTTTCATAATTCACCTTCATTCAAATTCCCCATTTTATTTCTCATATATTAAAATCACTTAAAACCATTATATCAAAAAGTTATCATAAAAAAAACAGCTTTCACTGTTTATTTTGACCAAGCTTCATCTGCAGCATTTGCACAAACATCATCATTTGGATCTGAAATACAAGCTTTGCAGATATTAAAGTCATCACGTACACTCGAGAAATTTCCAACAATACCCATAATTACTCCTACTAAAGTTGGAATAAAGAAGATAATAACAGCAGAAATTGCACGGAACATTAAAGATTTAGTAGCTTTTTTAATTTCATCATCTTTAGAAGCAATAACCGCCTTACCTAAATCGATCATTCCAAAAACGATTAATAAAATTGGAATTACAATTTTAAATACCATTAAAATATAACCAACAGTTTGCCAAATATTTGCAGAAGCCTCACAAAATCCGCCACTTTCTGCACCAATATTGACATCAACTTCACCTAATAACGTAATTTTATTTAATAAATCTAACATAAAATTCTCCTCTTTCTTGCCTATACGAATATTGTAAAGTCTTGACGGACTTTAGTCAAGTAAATTATTTAAAAATGTTAAATAATTTACTACCTTTCTCCTCTTTTTCATCAGAAATTCGTACAAAACCAAGTTTTATTAAAAATTCATCTAATATATGATGACGCTCTAACTTATCATCCAAATAAGGAATATTAAAATAAACTTTACTCCGCGACTCATACTCAAAATCTCTAACATCTTGATCATTCAAAACACTACGATTTAAAATAATCTTCTTATTTTTTAATTTTTCAAATGCTCTTCTATCTTTTCTTATTAGCTTATTTAATTTAATAAGACCTGGTTCAATCAAATAAATAACTTCTGTACAAGAACCAATTGAACCTTTATCATTTAAATCTACTAAAATAACTTCATGATTAGAATGACTTGCAATAAAAGCAGGCAAATCACCATTCGTAGTATGATGTAAAGTCTTATCATTCAAATACATGAAATCATTTTGATCAACCTCTACTGCAATAACATCATATTTACTAGCTAATTGTTTTTTCATTAAATAAGTAAGAGTTGTACTACCAGCATGCTCAGTCACGTTTTTTATCCCAATAACACGCATAGCAAGTCTTGAAGTTTGAAATCCTCCACTTGATTGATTATCACCTGTCTCTGATGAAGTAACTGGTAATGGCTCAAAAGCTCCAACATCATTTAATTGATGATATTGCGCCACATCTTTATAAGTATTTGGATTATCCACTAAAAAACGAACCGCATCAATATTTCTTGTAAAATTATAAATTCCCATCGAAACTAGTTGTGACAAAAATTTCGGACTATTAACAATTTCAGAATCATCCAAAAGCAAAATAATTTTACTCATATCCATATTAAGCGATAACTCT
>JAAWDB010000146.1 GCA_022793555.1 Bacilli bacterium | reverse complement strand
TGTTTTGGTTACTTGTATGCGACAGAATCCTATTTGGATTTTATTAAGTGAGGTTCGAAGTGCGGAAGCGGTTACAGCGGTGCGAAATTCGATTTCTTCGGGGCATCATATCATTTCGACGATTCATAGTGATAAAGCGAGTTTAATTCCTTTACGAATGTTTAGTTTGTTAGAATCAAATTTAGATGTCGATCAGTTTTTGACAACGATCCATCGTTATGTGCAAATTGGTATTTATGTCAAAGGTTATATGAGTAAAGAATTGGGTCGTTTTCAACGTGAGATTATGGAAATTTGTGAATTTTATGTTGATGATGATAATAAACCACAAGTTAATATTATTTTTCGAAAGAATTTAACTGGAGAATTAGTAATGAATAATCCAACGAAACATTTACGAGATTATTTAGGTATTCAGGGGGTAGATTTACCAGAAGATATTTTTCATTTTAATGAAAGCAGTGGGGGAGATACGCAAAATAGTGCAATGGAGACATTGTAAGAAAAGAGGTACTAGTTATGGAATTAATCATTCTAATCGTGATTGCCGTTTTTGTTATAACGTATCGAATGAATAATGGTGAAAATGTTTACCGTTTCTTTATTTCGCAGGTGTCAAATGCTTATAACAAATATGCTCCTTATAGTTTTAAAGAAGTACGAGCAAAATCGAAAGAATTAGGACAAGAATATACTCCGAAACAATATGCAACGCAAATTGTTATTTTTGCAGCAGCAGCTGGTGGTATTTCTTATTTGTATTTTTATAATATTTTAATTGCCATATTGTATGCGTGTATTGCTATTGCATTTATTCCTTATTTGGCTTATTTAAGATGTAAAAAGGCTTATAGTGAGTTTATTTTTGAGCAAGTGCAAATTTATACAACGAATGTTATTATGGAATTTAATACGACACAGAGTTTTGTAAAATCTTTGGAAGGAGTTCGGGATTCAGGAATTTTAGAAGATCCAGTTCTTACCGATGTAAAAACGATGATTGATATGTCTTATCAAAATGGAACCATTGATGAATCGATTGAATATATGAATGGTAAATATCCATATTATATGGTTAAGAATATGAATCAGCTTTTCTTACAGATTACTAAAGAGGGTGCAAAAGACTCTGGTGAAGCTTTAGAAAATATGTCTATGGATATCGATGCTTTAGTAGAAGGTGTTTACCGCGATCAAATTGATCGTGCTGATTTTCATCGTCGGTTTATTACTTTTGGTCTTGCTTTGTTTTTGCTTGTTATGGCCATGCAGTTTTTACTTGGTACCGATAGTTATATTGAAATGCTTGATATGTGGTATGTTCAACTTATTTTACATTTAATCATCATTATTAATAGTTACTTTTTAATTAGTGGTGAAAAATTCTATTATGAAGATGTGGGGGTTGAATAAAATGTATATTGAAATATTGGCTTTAGGAATTATTATTTTCTTTTTGTTTAACTATACTGGACGAATTAGTGCCAATCGTTTTGTAGCAGATAATGAAGCTTATTTTCGCCGAATGAAGGAAAGTGATTGGGACTTTTATGTAAAAGCGAAATATGGGGATAGTGTCAATCCAGATTTTCTTTTTAATAAGCGGATTCGTAATGGTTTGTTAACGATTTTATTATTGGTTTTTGTTTTTATTAGTAATTTATCTTATATTACGATTATTATGTCCTTGATTGGCGGATATTTGGTTTTTAAAATGGATTATTCGAATTTGAAAAAGTATTATAAGACACATTTGCATGAAATTGATGCGATGTTGCCACATTATTTAAAAAGTTTGGAAATCTTAATTCAACATTATACAGTACCCGTAGCTCTTGGTAAATCGATTGAAGATGCACCCGCAATTTTCCGTGAGGGATTACAAGAATTAATTAATGAAATTAATGCAGGTAATGATCGTATTGATCCTTATATGAATTTTGCTAAAATGTATCCGGTTCGTGATTCAATGCGAATGATGCGTTTATTATATCGTTTAAGTTTAGGACGTCAAGAGCATAAACAAGAACAGTTACTAGCATTTTCGAAAACGATTTCTAATTTACAACAGAAAGCACGGGAAATTAAATACCGTGAACGTTTGGAAAAAATGGAGGGTAAAACCATGCATATGTTGATTGCAACAGGACTTGGTGTTATGGTTTTATTAGTACTTGCAGTGTTAATGCTTATGAATATGTAGGATAAATAATTGATATTTTTGATAAATCTAGTTATAATAAATAATAGAGTAAAGGAGGAATTTGAATAAATGAAAGAAGCAACTGGAGAATTAAATATGACCGTTGTTACTGTTGTAGCAATTGCCGCAGTAGCAGCATTCTTTTACGCGTTTGTTTGGCCAGGGATTAAAAGTAGTATTGAAGCCAATACTTATTGTGCTATGGCTCAGTGTGGTAATTGTACAACAAAAGGAACTCAACAAGAATGTGAATGTACAGCTACCAAAGACGATGGTACTGAGTGGTCTGGTAAATGTAAATTCCAAAACTAATAGGAGGGTAATATGAAAGAGGCTTCTGGAGAATTAAATCTAACGGTTTTTGTTGTAACGGTAGTTGCTGCTTTAGGAGTTTTTTTCTTTACCGTCATATGGCCAGCAATTAAGAATAATATGGCAAGTAATACGAAATGCAGTGATGCCATTTGTGCCAGTGAAAAAAATAGTGATGGTACCGTAGATTGTTATTATGTAGATCGTAAAGGAAATAAATCAGAGAACTTTACATGCGTTTGGAAAGGTTAAAAGAGGTAGGTGATTATCCGTGAGAGAAGCAATTGGTGGAACATGGTTATTTCAAATTGTTATTGTTTTCATTTTGCTTTTTACGGGATATATGTGTATGTCTATTAATCATTCCAAAGCATATAATGTGAAAAGTGAAATCTTAGAAATTATTGAGCGGTATAATGGTATAGATCTTAGTTCAGATATTAATGGAGAGAGTGAAGCACTTACAGAAATAATTGGTAATATGCAAGTAAACTCTTATCGAACAACTGGAAGATGTCCTCAAGATCTTAAAGATGCAGATAATAATGTGGTTGGACATTATGTCGGGTTTAATCGTGAAGGAAAGTTTGATTCAACTAATCCTACGGTTTGCATAGCTCGAGTAGATGTTGGAAGTAAGGATAACACCAATCAGGTGGTTCAAGAACTTCCTTCGATGTCTTATTATCGAGTAGTCGTTTTTTATCAACTAGATTTACCAATTTTTCAAGATTTGTTTATGTTTTCTTTAAAAGGTGATACTAAAATTCTTAGTGTAAGTAGGTGATGAAATGAGAGAATCAATAGGTTCTACTTGGATTTTGCAATTAGTAATAGTCTTTATGTTAATATTTGTTGCTTTTTTAGCTTTATCTATTAATTACACCAAAGCTTATAAAATCAAGAATGAATTGTTATCTATTATTGAAAAATATGAAGGTTTAAATAGTGGTGAAAATGGTAGTATTTCAATTATTAATAATTATTTAAGATACAATAGTTACGGAACAATGGGAACATGTGATTCAGAGACTTTTGGAGCGGCTAGTTTAGATTCGAACTCTTTAGTTCCTACTAGTGATAAAAATAAATATTATTATTGTGTAAAAAAGGTTAATACAAGTAATACTACTTTTCCAGATCGTGCTAGTTATGAGATTGAAACATTTTTTAAATTTAATTTACCTTTATTAGGGGAGATTTTTACCTTTCGAGTGACTGGGGAGACAATTGATATTAATTGGCCGGATGATGATGTAACTTATACTGTGGATTAGAGAGGGGAAGAGCACATGAATGTTATTGTTTCAAATAAATATCAAACGTTGTTAGCAACACTAGATATCGATATTATAAAAAGTATGAATGGGGTTTATTCCGTAGATGAGCTTGTTGGAACGTTTAGTAATTTTTATTATAATAAAATGATTTTAGATAT
>JAAWDB010000145.1 GCA_022793555.1 Bacilli bacterium | reverse complement strand
CTCTTTGACTATAATTGGTTAGATGATAACGAAGAATAAAGAAAACTTTATGGCTTATTTAGATGAGCTATATCCGAATGCCCAATGTGAATTAAATTATAATAAGGATTATGAACTATTAATTGCGGTCGTTTTAAGTGCCCAGTGTACCGATAAAAGAGTAAATCTCGTAACCAAAGAACTATTTTCCAAATATACTTTAAAAGAAATTAGTCAATTAGATTTAAAAGTTTTAGAAAATATCATTCGTCCCGTAGGCACAATGACAAGAAAAGCTGTGTATGTAAAAAATATCGCCATTTCTCTTTTAGAAAACTATAATGGGACAGTTCCCAATAATCGTGAATATCTAGAATCATTATCAGGCGTTGGTCATAAAACCGCCAATGTCGTCTTATCTAATCTTTATGGTGAACCTTGCTTTGCCGTTGATACTCATGTCTCTCGCGTCTCAAAACGATTAGGGTTTGCTAAAGTTACAGATGACGTAATAAAAATCGAAAAAAAATTGATGAAAACATTCCCCAAAGATAAATGGAGTAAAATGCATCATCAAATGGTTTTATTTGGTCGATATGAGTGTACCAGCCGCAATCCAAAATGTGAAAATTGTAAATTGAGTGATCAATGTCTTTTTAATCGTCTTAACAAACAGGAAAAGTTTTAGACGATTTTTTTTAATTCACGTAAACGTTTAATTTGATAATCTCCTTGAAAATTAGGAATTTCTTTCGAGCTAAGCCAACAAGTTTGAAACCCTAGTTGTTTTGGTACACACACATCATCGCGGTAATTATCGCCAATAACTAAATACTCTTGGGTATCTTTTATGTGGAAAGTTTCGATCAATTCTTCCCAAAATTCTAGTCGGGCTTTTGTCACCGTATGGCTAGTCATATCCGCCGAAAAAATATCTTGAAAAAAATCTTCCAGTCGAATTTCTTTTAACTTATGTTTTGCAACTTCAAATACGCCATTCGTTGCAATATAACTTGGAAATTGTGGAGCTAGTGTTGATACTGTTTCATAAGCATCTTCCATTGGCACAATAGAATCAAATAATCCGTTTTGATACACGCGATTTAATAAAAAAGGAGAGTAGGGAAGAAGACAATCAAAAAAGAGAGAAAAACGTTGACTTCGTACATATTCCGTATAACTTTCTTTGTTTTTTTGATATTCCAAAGGAATGGAAATCGTTTTATAAATTTCCTTGCCCCAATAATCGCGATCAAATTGATGCCAGCGTAAAAATAACTCATCCGTATAGGGTATTTTCATAAATTTTAATAACGCTTTAAACGCGCCTTGTTGATTTAAAATATCACTAACTAATGTATCATCTAAATCATAAATAAAATAGCGAATAGCCATATTCTCACCTCATACTAGTTAATTATAACAAAAAAAGACGAAAAATCGTCTTTAACTTGCACAAGTTCCATTATTATTACAACTATCACAAACATTGATTGTGCGATTTACGCTTGTTGTTTTTCCGTTATAAGTAATTCGATAGGTAAGGGTAGTACTTTTTTTCGTAGAAGTATCAATATTGGTATTGGCTTCGATTTTCGCTTCACTCGTTACATCTTTTCCATCATACATGACTTTTACTGGTGTTTTTAAATCAATAAATTTCTCGTTTAATTTCACACACACACTGGCACTTCCATTTAAAGAAGCTTCTAATTTTTTTTCTCCTTCACTTGGGTCAGGATTCGTACTTCCACCACCAGAAGTCACAGATGCTTTAATCGTTAAACCATTACTCATATTATTCTTAAAAATGCTATAAGCACTTTTTACTACAAACGTATAGTTTCCAGAGGTTGGTGCATTCCATTTAAAATAGTTATTATTGGTATATCCAAGACTTTGTAAGTTACCATTATTTTCTAGATAAACTTGGTAACCAATTGTCCCAATACTAGAATTATTATAACCAATTCTTTGACCATAATATTTCTCGGCCCATTGTCCATAATTTTCGTTAAAATAGGTTGTTAAAGAACTTGCATCAATCGCTGCTGGTGTTGCGATAGCATTCCAAGAAATTTCAATTTGTTGGTCTTTAACTAAAGCTTTACCACCAGTCGGTGCATCTAATGTTGCAAATCTTGTTGATATCTCAGTAGGTTCGGTTCCTTTTTTATAAAGAGCCGTCATTTTATATTCCCCAGGTGTAAATTCACTAGCAAGTTGCAGTGGAATAGTCTCTTTTTCTACCGTAACCTCAACAATGCCATCTGGTCTAGTAAAACGTTTATTAGGTTGATAAATCTTATTCGCAATTTGCTCCATCATACCTTTTCTAGCAGCGGTTCCAATATTACTCGTTAAATAATAGCCATTTTCTTTCTTATCATAACCATACCATAATGCAATACAATAATCGGTAGAGTAGGTTACATTCCAGTGATCAGGTGTCGCGTAACTTGGCCATCCATATTGACTAGCTATCGAATTGGTAATATTCGTTGTTCCACCTTTGGCAGCAATATCACTATTACTAACACGCATTCTACCTCCAACATTATAAGCGCTAGATCCACCTTCAACTAAAATATTCGTAATCAAATAAGCCGTTTCTTCACTCATTGCTCGCTTTTTCTCATATTTATATTCTTCTTCTTTTCCCGTTTCTAAATAAACAATTTTCGAATAAGAATAAGGTTCAATATAATATCCACCTCGTGCAAAAGCCGAATAAGCCGCAGAAGCTTCTAGTGGACTCATTACTTCTAAACCTCCAATAGCGATTGATTCATATAAAGTATCGCCGTAATCGATTCCCAAATTATGAACGAACTCGGTAATTTTATCTTTCTCTACTTGTTGAAAAGCTTGAACCGCTGGAATATTACGAGAGTCAATTAGAACTCGTCGTAAATCACTAAGTCCCCAATACTTTCCATCCCAGTTATTAATTTTTGTCTTGCCATCACTATAAGTGTAAGGTTCGTCAAAAAATTGATGAGCCGTCGAAACATTATTATATTCTATCAAAGGTCCATAATCGAAAATTGGTTTCGCCGTTGACCCTGGTTGTTTTTTTAATAAAGCTCGGTTGATTCCTTTGGCAACATAATTTCGTCCCGCACCTAGTGCCAAAATAGAGCCATCACTAACACTTGTTACCGCGATTCCTACTTGATCTTTATCATCTTTAAATTTATAAGTAACTCCATTTTGGACATCATTAACAACATTTTGAATATTCGTATCAAGTGTCGTATAAATGGCCATTGGAACGACATAAGGATCTAGTCCTGTACGATCTTTTACCTCATCAATAACATATTGAATAAATGGTTGATAAGGATTAATACTGGTTGAAGATTTTTGTTCCTTTAATAAAGATTGAATCGGAATCTGCATTGCTTCTTCCTTTTGTTCTGAAGAAATATAACCATGACGTTCCATTAAACTAAGAACTACATTCCGACGATTTGTACACCCTTCTGGATTACGATAAGGATTATATAGGTAAGGATTGTTAAATAATCCTACTAGTAAACTAGCCTCCGATAAATTTAAGTCCGAAACACTTTTTCCAAAATACGTTTGACTAGCTTGTTCCACGCCATTAATGTGTTCAAAGTTAGTACCACCACTACCAAACTCTTGAGAATTGACATAAAACTCTAAAATTTCTTCTTTCGTATATTTTTTTTCAAGTTTAAATACGGCCATATAAATATCGGTAAATTTTCGAATAATTCCTCGAATACCAGAAGCTTCACTGGAAGTATAAGTATTTTTAACAAGTTGCATGGTTAATGTCGATGCTCCACCAGCTCCGGAATTACCCATCGCTTGACCAAAACTAGCTTTTAAAAATCGTGCAGCATCAAATCCATTATGTTGAAAATAACGCGAATCCTCAACAGCAACTAAAGCATCCACAAAAACTTGCGGTAAATCATTATAAGAAATTAAAACACGATTTTCTGCACCATACCGGGTAAGTTCCACACCATTTCGGTCATACAAAACCGTAGCTTCCTTATTATATAGTTTATCTGAATCGAAATCCGGTGCTGTAAAAATAATATAAAGACCAAACGCTAATACACAACTTGCTATTCCAATTCCTAACACCATCAAGGAAGTTAAAATAAAATTAAGTACTTTTCCTTTATTTTGTTTCTTCTTTCTTTTTTTCTTTCTTTCGTTTAATTTATTTTCTACCGTATTTCTTGTCCCCTGAATTTTTTTCTTCAGTTTTAACTTTTTCATAGGTTCCCTCCAAAATAAACTTGATCAACAATTCGTAAATAATCGAGTGGTGGATCAATTTTCTCTTTAATCAAATATCCCTTTTCTAAAAAATAAGAATAGGGAATACTTTGTCGTTTTTCTGAATCGATAAAATCTAAAAAATCCTGTCCATCTAATAAATATACTAAATTTTGTATTTTTACAACCAAAAAAACAATGCCATTATGAAATATTACTCTTCTGATATGCTCAATTTGATGAGGATGAATATTATGAAGAGGAAAAGAAGTTTTATGTTTCGTTTCTTTCGCTTCAAATTCAATATATTTTCCTTGGTAAAGTCCATTATAATCCAAAGTTGAAGGTGATTTAAAATAAGCCTTATCAATCACTTTACCTCTTTCACTATAATGAACATCAACGATTCCAATCGGGGTCGGTTTCTTAAAAATAAGAGCCTCATTTTTTTCTTCATAATATCGATTAGAAAGATTAAGTAAATGTTCTAAATCCATTCCTCGATTTCCGTAAGAAATATTATTTTCTCTTTTTTTCACCATGTTGTTTGGATATTTCACACCGTACCACCTTTCATCATTATACTATATAAACGACGTTTTTGCTACCGCTAATCATCCCCGAAACATTTGCTATTTTTTGTCGAAATCCAGAATTTTTTTGTTTCATTCGTTAGAATAGAAGAAGAGGTGTCTCATGAATAATTTAAATATTGATTTAATTTTTGAAGAAATGATTAACCGAGTAGAGTATAGTGCATTTTTACTAGAATATCATCGTCTTATGGAAAAAGATAACTTTATTTCCAAAAAAAAGTGAATAATTTTGGTTAAAACTGTAAGTGAAGAAGTTTTTCCAATACCTTGACGAAACCCCATCCTTCAAGGTATAATTTTGTCCGAAGAAGGTGATAGAATGGTAGAAGAAAAAATCGTCTTAACGCCCTCTGAAATCTACGAAAAAGAATTCAAAGTGGACGCAAGAGGTTACAGACCACAAGAAGTAGATAATTATCTCGATATTATCATACGTGATTATACAGAATATAATACTATCATCAGGGGACAAGATAAAATGATTAGTGAACTAACTGAGGAAAATAACAAGCTCAAAAATGAAATCCGCAAACTAAGAAATATCTTAGAAGCACAAGAATCATCAACAAGTCGAAGTAATAATGTGAATAACATTGATTTACTAAGGAGAATTAGCCAATTAGAAAAAGTAGTATACGGAAAAAATGAATAATAACTGGACAAATGCTGCAGTGAAAAATCTGTTGAGGAAAGTCCATGCTCACACAATCTGCGATTGATTGTAGTGTTCGTGCTAGAGGAAAAAATAACTCTAGGTAGTAGCAATACTAACGGCTTCGAACAAACCTAACCTCGGTTTAAGTAGAACTAATGTGCCAAAGTGACGAATAACTTGTAAACGAGGGAAGTGGAACGTGGTAAACCCCGCGAGTGAGAAACCCAAATT
>JAAWDB010000012.1 GCA_022793555.1 Bacilli bacterium | reverse complement strand
TTTTTTTGAATTCTAAATGATTGGTTTCATTATAAGGAATAAGGTTTACATAAACATTTAAACCTCGTAATAAATTGGCTAATTCGATAGCATTTTCGACACCATCATTTACATTATTTAGCATAACATACTCAATTGTTACTCGTCTATTAGTTTTGTCAATATACTCCTTTATTGTGTCAATTAACATGTCCATATTATACGCTTTGTTGACTTGCATTAACTTTGAGCGTAATTCATTATTTGAAGCATGTAAGCTAATTGCTAAGTTGATTTGTAGAGGTAATGTCATTAATTCTTTCATTTTAGGTACTAAGCCACAGGTTGAAAGTGTAATATGACGAGCACCTAGGGCAATTCCCTTGGCGTCATTGATAATCTTGATAAAACGAATGACGTTATCATAGTTATCTAGTGGTTCTCCAATACCCATGATGACTACACTAGAAATTCTTTCTTTTAATAATTCTTCAATTAAAAGAATTTGACAAACCATTTCATATGTTTCTAAATTACGAACTTTTTTTAAACGTCCAGATTCACAAAAAGCACATCCCATGTTACATCCCACTTGACTCGATACACAAACGGAATTTCCATAATCATGACGCATTAAGACCGCTTCAATATGTTCTTGGTCCGCAAGTTCGATTAAATATTTTTCTGTTAAATCGTCGATTTCTCGTTTGATAATTTGTGGCTTTGTAAAGGTAAAATCACTCGCTATTTTTTCACGGATTTCTTTTTTGATATTCGACCAATTATCAATATTTGGTTCTCTTTTTTGATATAACCATTCCATCACTTGAATCGCCTTAAATTTCTTTTCTCCGATGGATAAAAAATAGTTTTCTAACTCTTCTCTTGTTTTACTATAAATATTTTTCATAAGACATCTCTTTTATTATACCAAAAATTTGCTTTTCTTACCGAAAAAATGAGCATTATTTAAGGAAGTTTGCTATAATACTTTCGAGGTAATGAAATGATTCGGATGCAAACAGAGCAATTATGGGATATGATTTATCAAGATAAAAAACTAAAACAAAAATTAGAAGAACAATTAAAAGAAATTAAGGCGAAACGAGAAAGGTGTTATCAGCTTTTTTTAGAACAATTAGAAATCGTCCAAAAACTTCGTGAACAAGTGGAAATTTCCGCGAAGAAGATTAAAAGGTATGAGGATAATATAACCAAATTTCATCAGCAAATTAGTATGATTGAGATTCGGATTATTTTAGCAGAAAATAAATTAAAAAAACTAAAAAAAGATTATCAAAATTGTTCTGATAAAAAAGAACAGGCAGAACTTCTTTATAAAATTCATGAGGTTGAAGATAAAATCCGCAATTATCAATCTTCTCAAGATGATTTACGCGATAAGATTTTAGATGAAGAAAAGAAAAAAGCCCGCGAAACGGCTAAGAAGAAAACAAATAAAGAACGAGTTTTAGAGAGTGAGCATATTTTAGATACCCGAAAAAGAAATGTGGTAGAATGGGATGTGGAACTGGAAACTAAACAAAATCTTTTTTATCATCAGACTTTTGAAGCTTTAAACGAAGATCATAAGTTGTTACAAGAGTTTGTAGCCCGAAACATAGAAGATAAAAAAAGACTTACTAAACCTGAAGCTAAAAAAAATACCGATGCTGTTATTTTTGATGATGAGACGATTTCTATCGATCCCCCAGGAAAGGTTCGTAGGCTCACCAAAGAAGAAAAAGAAAAATTGCATCAAGTCGAAGAATTACAACTTTGACTTTTTTTATTTATATTTTTGATATTCCCCTTGATATATCTCGTTACCTATCGCGATATTTTCAAAATCTTTGGGTCTTACAAAATAACTTTTTTTGGCAAAGGTATAAACACCACTTTCCTCTAATAAATTGGCTAAAAAATAACTACAAACATAGTGATTTTTTAAACGTATGGGAATTTTAAAGTAGCGAAGGACTAAGCCAATAAAATCATACTTATAACGTTCTTTATGTCTTTGCATCTCTAGAATTATTTTCTTAATTCGCTGGTATTTTTCCTCTTCAATTTCTACTTCATATATTTTACAAGTTGTCTTGTTAAAAGTTTGAAAAAAAGGACCTTTTTTCTTTTCGATTGTAAATCCACTATTTATTATGGAATGAAGATTTCTTCTGCCAAAGCTATAAAGCGTATTACATTCTTTTTCAAAAGATAAGGCCACATGACTATAGTTTGAATGAGTGACCCATTTAATTAGTTTTGCTGGTATGGTTTTCGTATGCATTAAAATAATATATATTTTACTCATAAAACTACTCCTACGAAATCATTATAACAATAATTTAGACAGAAAAAAAGCCAAATCATTCAAAGCGATTTGACTCATACCAATTTATATTAATGGCACCAATACCACCTTCAATTTTTAAGCGATTATCACCCGTTCCTAGGGTAACATCGTGACTATAAGAAACATTATTGACGTTAATACTTCCAAGACCTTTTTGAATCGTTAATTGGTAATTTTGGTCACTACCTAAATTCAAATTTACTTCTCCAACGCCACAGTCGATTTCACTGTTTCCATAAATATCCCCGTCAATGCTAACTTTTCCAACACCCGCATCTAAATCTAAATTATTTAAAATGGATGAGGTAATATTAATTTCTCCTGCTCCACCATCAATATCGGTTTCTTGAAAGTTAGAATGATCGATTTTTAATAATCCAGCACCAGCATCAATGTCTAATTTACGAGCGGTAATATTGGAAACTTCAATTTTTCCAGCTCCACAATCAATATCTAGTTCTTCAAGAGATATATTTTGAGGAACTGTTATGGTAATTTCCCCATTTTGATGATGCCAAAACCAGGATTGATGTTCTTCGATTTTTAAAATGTTACCATTTACAACTTTCGAAGAAAAGCTTTTACTAACATTTGTCGCTTCTACTTTTAGTTCAGAACCCACTAAAACATTTACTTTAGAGGCATTTAAATCTAATTTTATTGATGATATATTGGTATAACTTTCAACAAAGTCTAAGCCTTTGGAAAAACTTGGAGAAAAGCCACCAATAAAACTAATCCCCATTAAAACGGCATTGATAATATTTACTATAATGAAAACGGCAAGACAAATTGCCGTTATTTTAAT
The DNA here is from genome assembly GCA_022793555.1 of Bacilli bacterium. GTDB lineage: Bacteria > Bacillota_I > Bacilli_A > RF39 > UBA660 > MGBC162267. The sequence goes on along the minus strand of JAAWDB010000012.1, from coordinate 1,192 downwards.
GGCTTTTTGTCCGCTATTCATTTAATATCAACTCCTCCAAATAAAGAGAATGTTTCAATATAAATGGTTTTCTTGCTACTCGCTTGATGTTTCGTATGATTTGATACTCCGCCAAAAATGGATGTAGATTTTACTTTTACTTCGATTTCTTTTGGTGTGATAATAGTAATTCCGCCAAAAATGGCACTGGCTTTAATGAAGGTTTCTTCTTTTAATTTGGCGTGGCAAATGTCTAAAGTAATCCCTCCAAAGACGGCATCTAAATTGGCACCTTCAAATGATTCATCTTCTTTATTCACTTTTTGCTCGGTAAAAGTGGCTACAATATTTTCTAGTCCATCTTTTGATTGATGGATTTTTTCTGAAATATTTTTTTGTAAGGTATTTTTAAAAATCATTGATAAACCGATCATTACTAGAATAAAAGGAACGATTAATTTGGCAATCATATCAAATGGTAAGAACCCCCTAGAACTACATAATAGTGCAACACCGATAATCAGTCCTATTATATTGCCAATTTTACCCTCACGCTCATTAAATAAGCCAATAAAACAAGGAATGATGATAAAAAGGGTCCACCATCCTTCAAAGAAAATATTAATATTGGTAATATCTAGACTATTTAAACCAATGATTACACCAATAATAATTAAAACTAACCCCCACATTGTTTTACTTAAAGTATTCATAAACTCCAACTCTTTTCTTAAATTTATTATACAACTAAATATAGTAAAAGCACTAGAGAAAATAAAGTTTGTTAACACTTAATTTGTTATTTTGGGAAGATCTATTTTAGAAATGGCACCTAAATCATAAACTTTGTAACCCATTTTGGTGAGTGTTTCATAGGCAATTTTACTGCGACCGCCACTATAACAATAAACAAAAATCATTTTTTCTTTCGAGATATTGATATTGTCTTCTAAAATGTCATAAGGGATATTGATGGCGTCTTTCACGTGTTCTTCAAGGTATTCTTCGCTTGTTCTGACATCAACAATGACGTAATCAAATTCTTCCATTAATTTATGGTATTCCGCTTTTGTTTCACAACCACAAAAAAGAAAAGTACACAAGAAAATTATAAAAACTTTTTTCATTTCGTTTCCTCTTTCTAATTTTAATATTCATTTCTCATCGCTTTCGATTATATCATGGAATAAAAAAATAGAAAAAGGAAAGTCGT
>JAAWDB010000144.1 GCA_022793555.1 Bacilli bacterium | reverse complement strand
GATTTTTATATCTAAATTTGCAATATTATTAGTATTTATTCCTTTTACTTCATAAAATTCTTTTATTTCTTTTGATGCATCAGAAAGAACTTTTTTCTTTTTTAAATATTTTCCTGTAATAGATTTCGTATCTTCCAATATTCCTTTAACGCTGCCATTATAGATTACTTCTCCACCGTCGGCTCCTGAATAGGGACCAATATCGATAATATTATCAGCACTATTTATCATTTCCCTATTATGTTCAACTACAATCGCAGTATTATTGTTCGCAACGATGTTTTTAATTGATTTAATAATTTTATTAACATCTCTACTATGAAAACCTAGACTAGGTTCATCCATTATATAAATTAACTCATTTAAAGTATTATTCATACTTTTGGCTAATTTAATTTTCTGTGCTTCCCCACCTGATAATGTTCCAACGCTTCTATTTAAAGTTAAATAGCCTATCCCCAAATCGATTAGGCCTTTTAAATCTTTTTTCATTTTAGTTACAATTTCACTTGCTTCAACATCATCAATAGTCAGAATAAAATCATATAAATCCACTATTTCCGTATTTAATAAATCTTTTAAACTTTTATTATGGACTTTAACAGATAAAGCCTCTTCATTTAATCTTGAACCTTCACACTTTGAACATTTATCTTCTTTAAAAAATTCTTTATCATAATCATTAATTTGTAACCCTCTTGAATCAGACTGTCTTTTTAATAATCTACGAACTATTCCTTCGTAAGACCAATTTTGAACAAAACCTTCATTCTGATTCATAAAAGTAGTTGGCTCTTTATATAGAAGTAAATCCAATTCTTCTTTGGAATAATCTTTTAGTTTTTTATCCATATCAAAATATCCTGTTGATTTTTGAATATTAAAATAACGAGAATCTACTTTCCATGTTCGGTGTTTGATGGCGCCTTCATTTAAAGATAAATTAAAATCGATTAATTTTGATAAATCTATTATTAATTCAACACCTAATCCACCACATTTCTCACATGCACCTTTCGATGTATTGAAAGAAAAATAACTGCTGTCATAAATTGGATAACCGATTCTAGAATAAAGTAATCGTAAATATGTATAAATCTCAGTATATGTTCCAACAGTGCTTCTCGGATTAGTGCCAAGTTTTCTCTGCTCTACTAATACACAAGGCGATAAATTGGTAATGCTTTCGACATTTGGTTTATTTATTTTTGGTAAATTTTTAACAACATAAGTTGATAAAGTTTCATAAAATGATGTTTGTGCCATTGCATATATACAATCAAAAACTAATGAAGATTTTCCACTTCCCGAAACACCTGTTACAACATTAAATTTATGTTTATCTATTTCTAGTGATATATTTTTTAGATTATTTTCTTTTGCACCAACTATTCCAATTTTATTAAAAGATTGTTTTTCTAGCTTATGGTTCATAGTTGAACCTCCTAACTAATAAAAGTATACTATATTTAGGTGTTCTTTTCCATGCTTCCACAAAATAATCCTGATTTCTGCTACAATCTAGTTATCAGTTGATCTAATCAACCTTGGAAGTATAATTTTTCGTAAACGTGTATAGTTATCGCTCCATTGACGAATCTGTTCGAACTTTTCGGACATTGATATATAGAAATCAATCGAAAGATTGTTTTTTTGTGATTTGCAAAGAAATCATCCTAAAGGAAGGATGGTGTTTATGATTCATATTATTAAACAAGAGATACCTATGGAAGAATCACTAAGGAAGAAATTAGAGTTTATCTGTCAATTTAATAAGGTTAAGCCTACATTTATTAATGGCAGTATTAGAAAGAATGATTAATGCCTCCTTTACCTGATGCTTGCTTAGTAGGTATTGATAAAAAACTTAGTAAGAAAAAATAAAAAATGATATAAATATGATATATTACAATGGAAGACTATGTGTTCTTTCGTTATTAGAAGAAATATTGTAGATAACTGCGACACTCGATTTATTTAAAAACAACTCACGGACTGTAAACGGTTCGCGAGTTTTTATTTTTTTCTATTTCGTTATCGATAATCCATTTTATATCTTCAATAGATTTATCGATATTAATACGGCCATTACCAACTGGATAATAGACTGAATAAAACTTATATTCAGTACCATTAATATCTTTTATAAAACATCTTTTTCTGACTTGAGAAACCGATATTTTTTCATCTAATACGATAGAACTAACTTGATTTCCAAACAGAATAATCACTTTAGGGTTAATAATATTAAATTCGAGCTTTAAAAGATCTAGATATTCTTTATAAACCGAATCTGGTAATGCTCTAGCATCTACTTGAGTACACTTTCCAAGATTGGTTATGAAATATTTATGCTTTTTTACATTTTCATAAACCTTATTAGCAAATTCTTCTGTCCAGTCACAACCCTTTATTGATTTTATATTAGAATATATTTCCTTATCTAACAAATTTAATAGAACGAATAAATCCCAAATATTTTTTGTCCCAATCCAAGGTGATTTTAATCCTTTCCATTCTTTTGATGAAGCAATATTTCTTCCTGTTGGATTCATAAATACAAAACATATATCAGGATTAATATCACATCCGCCATTATAAATGGAATCTAATTCTTTAGCACCATACTTTTTTTGAAGTTTATCATATTTCGGTTTTAAATCTTCTAGTGTCATAAAGTTTCTCCTATTTAATATTATTTAGTATAAATTGAATATCATTATTGTTGCAACTTTTTTCGTTTAAGATTCTCTTTTCTTCTGGCGATAGTTCTACCAAATATTTATCATATTCTGGTATTATACTAATAGAATCCAAAGGATAACCAGGATTTCTTTTTTCACTAGGCTTATCAATAAAGTAAAAATGATCTTTACTCCAAGAAAATTCTTTGCTTCCAGTGTTATTACAAATTACCTAACCATAAACCCATTTAGCAGTTAGTTT
>JAAWDB010000143.1 GCA_022793555.1 Bacilli bacterium | reverse complement strand
CGGGCTCAAATCCGCCTTTCTTCTCAGCAGTGACTTTTTATTAGAGTAATATCCCCTTCAAAGTCTTTTAGTGAAAAAACTTCTTCATCTATTATTAGTTTATTCATAATCTTTTATGTCACCTAATTCCTTTGTCTCGAATAATTCACAAAATCCATAGTCTTCAATGCGACTTGCGAGCGTTTTATCACCACTTTCAATAATATGACCATCTTTTAATATATGGACGTAATCAGGAATGATGGTATCTAAAATTTTGGTATGATGAGTGATGATTAAAATACTTGGTTTCTTTTCTTTATGGTATTCCATAATCGATTCAGCGACCGTTTTTAGGGCATCAACATCTAATCCCGAATCGATTTCATCTAAAATAATCAAGCTTGGTTCTAACATCCATAAATGAAGTAATTCATTTTTTTTCCGTTCACCGCCACTCATCCCATCATTAATGGAACGATGTAAGAAACTTTTGGGAATGTTAATTTTCGCACAAATTTCATTGCATTTTTTATTGAAAGTGAAAATATTAATTTTTTCTCCCGTTCGACTGGAAAGTGCTAGTCTTAACATTTCAGCATTTGTAACGCCTTCAATGGCAATCGGATTTTGACTAATATAGAAAATTCCTAACTTACTAATTTCAGTGGTTGTTAAATTTGTAATATTGGTATCATTATAAATGATATTTCCTTTGGTTATCGTGTATCCAGGGCTTTTCATAATTGCTTTACAAATGGTTGATTTTCCAACACCATTAGGCCCCATTAATACATGAATTTCACCAGCTTTCATCTCTAAATTAAAATCTTCTATGATCTTTTTATCGGTAACTGTAACGTCAATATTCTGAATTTTTAATGTCATAAAAATCACCACCACTATTTTAGCACATAATTGTATATTATATAGAAATTAATCAAAAAAACAAGATCAGTTTTTCTCATCTTGTTTAAAGTCTTCAAATTCTAATTAATTTCATTATTAGAACATATTCTTTTTAAAATTTTTTCTTTTCTTTTTTCCAATTGAGAACTATATAATGATAAATATTGGTTAGTTTGAGCCTCATCTACTGGAATAATTTCGCCATTTTCTAAAATAATATTTTTTTTAGGATATAATTCTATATATTCATTATAATACTTTTTATTCAATGTAGAAGCAATTAATGATAATCCTATATCAACGGGCTTATGTAGCATTTCTTTTCGTTCATCAAGATTATTACTAGCTAAATATTTTTTATAATAATTTGTATAATCAATGGGTGGCAAAATTGTTATTTTTATTTTATTTCCATCTAAGGAATATGAATCTAAATTTAAATTTCTTTTGTCAATATCTATAGCTACTGGTACCAAATTGGCAATGACGCCTTGGGTTCTGCTATTATATAAAATTCTCGTGGCTCCTGTTCTTCCTCTATAAATTGCATCTTCTTCAATGTAGGCACCTTCTGGAAAAATACTTAAATTATAACCTTTGTTTAATAAAGTAGATGCATTATTAATGCACATATCAGCATATTTTTTCCCACCATGTGCTTCAATCGGCATGGCATATAAATATTTTTCAATCATTTGCTGTCTTTCCATATTTTTTTTATAAATCAATCGGGCACTAATAAGACTAATGATATCTGTTGGAAGTGACATTGGCAGAAAAAAAATATCCATAAGACAATTATGATTTGCTATGATTAAATTTGGCACGTTTATGGAATAATTTTCTAAACCATTTATTTCAATATCAAATTTTTTTCTTAATTCTTTAAGCGTTTCTAATTTACTGCACACTTTCTAAAACCTCCTGAATAATATTCGCCATTTTTTGATGGCCATCATAGTTTAAATGAATACCATCATCAAACAAAGGCATCTCATTTAATACTACAGTTTTTTCTTTTTCATTGGCAACAAAGTATTTGATTATTTCTTGCCTTTTTCTTTCACTATCTATAGTGAAAATATTTTTAGCATTTTTTTTATAATCAAAATTTATAGGCAAAATATAAATAATCTTAACCAGATTTTCGTTTTTAAAAAATTTTTTTCGGTCATCAAGATCTAAATAACAGTTTTCTAAGAATTTCTTGTACCATAATAAATCGTTGATTATTTCTTGGCTTGATTTATTGTATTTTATTTGTAAATCATTGGTTCCTAAAGCAATAATCACTAAATCCACAGGAGCATTCGTTTTAAATGTAGATATAAAAGCATCTTTACCATTTTTATATTTTTTGACATTTTCTTCATTTCCCGCAATTCTTCCTGGAAGACCTTCTTGAATAATTTTATAATTGTTTCCTAACTGTTTTTGTAATATAATTGGCCATTGTTTATCATCATCTATTCTTTTGCCGGTGAGAAAATTATCTCCCCACACATTAGAGTCGCCAAAAATTAATATTTTTTTCATTTAAATTCTCCCTGCTCAGCTTTTTTATATATGCTTGTTAATCTATTAATTCGATTGACTTTAATATTTCTTTTGTTTTACGTTCTTGTTTATTCATTTTTAATTTTTCTAAGGATATTGGAATGCTACCAATTCCATTTAAACGAATTAGTTTAATATTGGTCATTAAATCATTTTTAAAAATGTCTAAAGTTAAACGAACACTATCTTTTTGGATATGTTCTATGTTTTCTAAAATGGTTTCGACGTGACCAAAATCATTAATTAAAGATACGGCCATTTTGGGGCCGATTCTTGGAATGCCTGCAATATTATCGGCGGCATCTCCAACAAGAGCTTTGTAATCAGCAAAAAAGGATGGATCAATTTTCCATTTGCTCTTCACTTTTTCGGGCGTATATAATACACTACTTTTTCCTTTATAAGTTAATAATGTCACATGTTCATTTACTAAACTTAGATAATCAGTATCCCAAGATGAAATAACGATATCGGTAATATTTTCATAAGTTTTACAATACTCTTTAATATAATCATCGGTTTCAAAACCATCTTGCGTTTCTAAATATTTAATTTGTAATTCTTCTAGAACAGCTTTAATTCTCGGTAAAATGGAAAAAGGATTTTTTTCCGATGCAATTTTAGTATAATCGATGCGATTTTTTTTATAGTTTTCGGATTCTTTTTTGCGATTTAGTTCTTGTTCTCCATCAAAAATCACTAAGATATGCGTTGGATTTACTTGATTGATTATTTTTAATAAAGCTCCTGTGAATCCCCATATTCCTGCGACATTTTGACCGTCTTTACCCGGAATTTCATTGGGCATGCCAAAAAACATTTGAAAAAGGAGATTATGTCCATCGATAAGTAATAATTTGTTTTGCATCATTTCACCTTTTTCTAATTAAATTTATAAATTTTTCGTGCTATTTTGTACCCAGGGATAGCGATGAATCTTGGAAGACATACCAATGTAGCTAATGACTTCCAACGTAGTTGTTGGTATAACTTTTTATCCATTTGTTTTAGTTCTGTCCATAATTTCTTTATTTTATTTTTACTTTCTTTCGTATTTTCTAGTTTTAATAAAATGGTACAGATTGTCATCATCATTCCTAAATAATGTAATTGATATTGACATAGTTTTTTATTTTCTTTTTGGTATTTAAATGGTGAGGGCATCTCTAACATCGTCTTGGTCACCAATAATTGTTGATCGATTCTTTCAATCATTATTTTTTCATTTACCGATTGGTCTTCTCTGCCAATAAAGTAACGATAAAAATCGGTATCTATGTAATACATTGTTTCTACAAAAGGAAGTGGATAATAAACAAAGATATTATCTACATAAAACGTATGCTCTGGTAGTTTTAAATTCGTTTCTTTTAACATTTGGGTACGATAAAAGACTGAATGCATTAAAAGATATTCTCCAGTTCCAAACGCCTGGATATCTTGCCAACCAAAGATTTTATTTTTTGGTAGATTGGGATAGTGAATTACTTTTTGTTCCCCTTCTTTTTCGTAAACATAATTAGCAATTAATAAATCTACTTGTTGTTTTTGTTTTTGAAAATCTTTTATTTGCTTAAGAATTTTTTGTAAGGATTCTTGATTTACCCAATCATCGCTATCGACGACTTTATAATATAAACCACTTGCTAGTTCTAAACCTTTATTTACCCCAGAACCATGGCCACCATTTTCTTTATCAATGGCTTTGATAATATTGGGATATTTTTTTTCATATTTTTGGGCAATTTTTAAGGTATTATCTTTTGAGCCATCATTAATGATAATAATTTCTATTTCATCGCCACCTGTTAAAAGAGTTTTTATAGAATGTTCCATATAGGATTCCGAATTATAGCAAGGAACTGCAAAGGTAATTAGTTTCAACGTTAACACATCCTTGATTTAATTATAATAGTTTATGATGGATGTTGCAATATTATTTCCAATTATCTCACGATTTTCCACAATCCAACGAGCATCTTCTTCATTGTCGTGGTAAGCTATTTCAATTAGGGTTCCACAAGGGATGAAATTATCGTTTGCCTCTCCTAAAGAACCATTCGCATATTTGACTCCTCGATCGGTATAAGGAACATTTTTACCGGGATAAATGGCATAAAGATTTTGATAAATGTGCGTTGCAACGGATAGTGCTGGACTGGTTTCTTTATCGACATAAATTTCAATTCCTCTTGCCGTAGCACGTCCAGACGCATTTGAGTGAATTGCAAGATGAAGATCACTTTTGACATGATTACTTTCTGATAACCAAGCATTGATATTTCCGGTGGAACGATTTCGATAGACAGTGACGCCATTTTCTTTTAAAACTCGTTCAACAACATCGGCAATTTTATTCATCTCTTTCATTTCATTGGTAAACCCTACTTTACTTACACCATAATTCAGATATTGATTGGAAGGGCTTAAATAAACGACTAAATTTTTGTCACGAACTTGGAAGTTATAAGTATTTATTGGACTATCAAAACGATTATAACTGGTGGCATAAGTTTTTAGCGTCGTATTTTCGTTAATGGTAATAGGACTTTGATAAACCATACTTTCTTTGGTTGGATCTGTGCCATCTAAGGTGTAATAAATGGTTTCGTTTGGTGTTCTGGTATCTAATGTGATTTGCGTTCCTGTTTTAATAAAGGTCGGATTATGGGAAACATAAACTGGATTGGTGGTTTCTTTTTTTCCAACGAATATTAAAATTTCTGAAGTTTCCGCAATTTCTTCATAATCTTTATACATTGCTTTGACTTTGATGCGATAGTTTTTATCTTCGTTTAAGAACTCTGCCGGTAAAGTGTATTCAACGGTATCTGGAGATAAAGAAATGGTATTTACTAAATTTTCTTCTTCAAATAGTTGCAACGAAAATTCAGTCGCATTTTCTCCGCCACTTAAAAATAATTTAATGTCATTCCAACGAGTTCTTTCTATGTTGTCTAAAGAAGTTAGAGCAATTTTTCCAATTACAGGAGTATTAATAT